>NZ_CP050313.1:3980000-4029210 GCF_011765625.1 Shewanella aestuarii | reverse complement strand
TTATATCTTCCCCGAAAATTGGTTTGCAAAAGGATAGCTATTCTATAGCGAGAAACAAATGATCGCTATCGTTAATCGAATATTTATCCCCAAGCCCGTTATTGTATGTGGATATCTAGGATCATTAAAGATCAATTTCGATCCCTATTCTGTGAATTAGATGCAAATCCAGCTTTATTAACCGATCCAGATTGATCTATAATACGCGACCTTTGATCTGTTAAAACAGTAAAAGATCCACTAGATATTGTGTCGATACACAGAGTTATCCACACTTTATAGGGTTTATTATGACTTCGTATCAAAGATAGATTGGCAGAAATTTTTCATAAAACCGCTTTCGTTGTTGACGCTGGTGGTTAAAGTGATTACAATTCGGCCTCTTTTTTACCCTTACCTCTAATGTTGGAGCTAAGGAATATTCACTAACAAAGACGGATTGCCATCATGAGTAAACGTACTTTTCAACCTAGCAACCTGAAGCGCAAGCGTTCTCACGGCTTCCGCGCTCGTATGGCCACTGCAGGCGGCCGTAAGGTGCTTGCACGTCGTCGTGCGAAAGGTCGCGCTCGTTTATCTGCTTAATAAGTAGTAAAACTAGGTGACTAGCTATACCTTTTCGCGGGAGTTAAGACTTTTAACTCCCGCGCAATTTAAATCTGTATTTACCAATCCTATCAAAGCATCTTCTGCTGAAATAACTTTGCTCGCCGTTCCTAATTCAGAGCATCATCCACGTATCGGTTTAACTGTTGCTAAACGTTTTGTTAAGCGTGCTAATCAACGTAATCGTATCAAACGCGTTATTAGAACTAGTTTTCGTTTACATCAACACGATTTACCCGCTCTGGATATCGTCGTTTTAGTCAGAAATGGCGTGGTGGAAATGGACAATGCAGAATTACACAAACTAATAGAAAAACTATGGCGCAAACTCAATCGCCGCTTCAATGGTTAGCCACTAAGGCTATTCGTTGCTATCAAGTTTTTATCAGCCCAATGCTGGGACCCCGTTGTAGATTCAATCCAACGTGTTCATATTATGCAATTGATGCAATAAAAACTCATGGAACTGCGAAAGGTTGTTGGCTTGCGGTCAAACGCATACTAAAATGTCACCCTTTACATCCCGGCGGAAGTGATCCCGTCCCACCAAAAAATGACAGGTGTAATAAATAGGCTATGGAATCTCAACGCAATATATTGCTAATCGGTCTGCTTTTTGTCAGCTTCTTAATGTGGCAACAATGGCAAGATGACAAAGCGCCACAACCCGCAGTGGCCACTCAAAGTGTTTCTCAAGTAAATGTCCCTACCGACCACAGCGCTGATGTACCAGAAGCTGATTCAACCGGTTTGCCAGTAAATTTACCTGCGACAAACAATTTGATTAGCATCAAAACTGATCAACTAGATATTAAAATCAGCCCTATGGGTGGTGATATTGTTTATGCCGCTTTAATTGAACATAAACGTGATATCGATAAAGAAGACCCTTTCATCTTACTTGAGCAAGATAGTAACTTCACTTATATCGCGCAAAGTGGTTTGATTGGTCGCGATGGTATTGATAGCAGTGCCAAAGGCCGCGCTCAATTTGTTACATCTGCTGAGTCATTTACTTTAGCAGACGGTCAAGACACCTTAAAAGTGCCTTTTACTTTTACGGCTGATAACGGCGTGACTTACGTTAAAACCTTTACATTTACTCGCGGTCAATTTGATGTGGGTGTTGATTACCAAATTAACAACACGTCAGCTTCGCCACTTCAAGTTCAAATGTATGGTCAAATCAAGCAAACCATTAAACCATCTGAAAGCAGCATGATGATGCCGACTTATCGTGGTGCAGCGTTTTCAACCCAAAACACTCGCTATGAAAAGTATGACTTTGAAGACATGGCCAAAAGTAACCTTAACCAGCCTACTCTAGGTGGTTGGGCGGCAATGCTTCAGCATTACTTTGTATCAGCTTGGGTACCACCAGCAACCGATGCCAACACCATTTTCTCAAGTGTCAGTGCAGGCGGTTTAGCCAATATTGGTTTCCGTGGTGCTATGTATGATATTGCTCCTGGTAGCGAACAAACCATTAGCTCACAGTTTTATGTTGGCCCTAAAGACCAAGAAGCTCTCTCCGCGATTTCAGAAACATTAAACTTGGTTGTTGATTACGGCTTCTTATGGTGGCTTGCAATCCCTATCCATTGGTTATTGATGTTCTATCAATCATTTGTGGGTAACTGGGGTGTGGCAATTATTCTAATTACCCTAACAGTTCGTGGACTCTTGTACCCACTAACTAAAGCGCAATACACCTCTATGGCTAAAATGCGTAATCTGCAGCCTAAATTAGCTGACATGAAAGACCGTTTTGGTGATGACCGTCAAAAGATGGGTCAAGCTATGATGGAGCTGTACAAGAAAGAAAAAGTAAACCCTATGGGTGGTTGTTTACCTATTCTTCTGCAAATGCCTATCTTCATTGCGCTTTACTGGGTATTGCTAGAAAGCTATGAATTACGCCATGCGCCATTCATGCTATGGATTGATGACTTATCGGTTCAAGATCCATACTACGTATTACCATTATTAATGGGTGTGTCGATGTGGTTAATGCAAAAAATGCAGCCTATCGCGCCAACCATGGACCCAATGCAAGTTAAGATGATGCAGTGGATGCCGGTTATCTTTACCGTGTTCTTCCTATGGTTCCCATCTGGTTTAGTTCTTTACTGGTTAATCGGTAACTTAGTTGCCATCACCCAGCAAAAGATTATTTATGCCGGTCTTGAGAAAAAAGGCTTAAAATAAGCCTAAGCTCAGCAAAATAGATAACATATAAAGGCGGCTTAATTGGCCGCCTTTTCCTTTAAAAAATTTAGTAGGTATTTACCGTGACAACAGACACTATTGTGGCACAAGCCACAGCACCAGGTCGTGGTGGCGTCGGCATTATTCGTGTATCAGGGGACTTAGCCGCTAACGTAGCCCAAGCCATTATTGGCCATGTGCCTAAAACCCGTTATGCCGAATATTGTGATTTTAACAATAGCCAAGGTCAGGTTATCGACCAAGGCATAGCGCTATTTTTTAAAGGGCCAAATTCATTTACTGGCGAAGATGTGCTGGAACTTCAAGGTCATGGCGGCCAAGTCGTGCTTGATATGCTTATTAAGCGCGTCATGGAAATTGACGGTGTTCGAATAGCTAAACCTGGTGAGTTTAGCGAGCAGGCCTTTATGAATGATAAGCTTGATTTAACTCAAGCCGAAGCCATTGCAGACTTAATCGATGCCACCAGTGAACAAGCCGCAAAAAGTGCGTTGCAATCTTTACAAGGCGAGTTTTCCAAAGAGGTTCATCAGTTAGTCGACCAAGTAACTAACCTACGTTTATACGTTGAAGCAGCCATTGATTTTCCTGATGAAGAAGTCGACTTTTTATCCGACGGTAAAATTGCCAGCGCCCTTTACAAAATTATCGATAAACTAACCCTAGTTCAGGCCAGTGCCAAACAAGGCTCTATCATTCGTGAAGGGATGAAAGTGGTCATTGCGGGTCGCCCAAATGCCGGAAAGTCGAGCTTGTTAAATGCCTTAGCGGGAAAAGAATCCGCGATTGTCACTGAAATTGCTGGTACCACCCGTGATGTACTGCGAGAGCACATTCATCTAGATGGCATGCCACTGCATATTATTGATACCGCAGGATTACGTGATACTGCGGATACGGTTGAGAAAATAGGAATTGAACGCGCCTGGGCAGAAATAGCAACCGCAGATAGAGTGCTATTTATGGTTGATGGCACCACCACAGATGCCGTTGACCCTCATGATATTTGGCCAGACTTTATCGACCGCTTACCAAGCAGACTTGGAGTAACGGTTATCCGTAACAAAGCCGATTTAACCGGTGAATCATTAACGTTATCAACTGAAAATGGTTATGACGTTTATCGTATTTCCGCTAAAACAGGCTTAGGTGTTGACGAGTTAAAACAACACCTTAAATCATTAATGGGTTATCAAAGTAATCTTGAAGGTGGGTTTATCGCCCGTCGCCGTCACTTAGAAGCCCTCGATTTAGCCGCGAGTCATTTACAGTTGGGTAAAGAACAATTAGAGGTATATCAAGCGGGGGAATTGTTGGCTGAAGAGCTACGCATGTGTCAAATGGCGTTATCTGAAATTACTGGTAAATTTACCTCAGATGATCTACTCGGAAAAATATTTAGCTCGTTCTGTATCGGGAAGTAAATATTTGATGCCACTTGCCAATACCGCAATCGTACTCGACTTTGAAACCACAGGCCTATCACCTGATATGGGGGACCGTGCCATAGAAATTGGCGCGGTAAAAATAGTTGATGGTAAAATTGTTGATAATTTTCAAGCATTAATGAATCCAGGTCGCCGAGTAAATAGCTTTATCGAAAGCTATACAGGCATTAGTAATGCAATGTTAGCAAAAGCAGAACCTTGCGAAGTCGTCATGCAACGCTTTGCTGATTTTTGCCAAAACTTTAACTTAGTCGCCCACAATGCCAGCTTTGATAAAAAGTTTTTAGATGCCGAATTTAAGCGGATCAATCATCACTATCAGGGACAATTTGCCTGTTCATTGTTATTGTCTAGACGGATCAGCCAACAAGCGCCCAACCATAAATTAGCCACTTTAGTTGAATATCATCAATTATCGACAGATGGCCTTTTTCACCGTGCGCTAGCCGATGCCACCATGACAGGTCATTTGTGGTTACAACAGCTCAGCCATATTGAACAACACTGTAAAAAACCACTCAGCTTTGATGCCATAATGAAATTAACTCGGGTACCCAAAGCACAAATATACCGTTATTTAACGCAGTTATAGTCACCAATAAAGGCTAATGTTTTGGTAACTCACGCATTAGCTTTTCAACTAATAATTTAACCTTGGCTGATAAATACCTGTTTTGCGGATATAAAGCCCAAATTCCTTCTTTATCTTGCTGATAATCAGCCAATAACACGACTAACTCTCCACTCGCTATCGCATCATTAACGTAATATCCCGGCAATTGAACAATTCCCATCCCTTTTTTAGCCGCGCTTAATAGACTTAATCCACTGCTGCATTGCAATTTGCCCTGAACCTTAATCACTTTGTTTTGACCATTCTCTCGAACATTCCAATGAGGCTGACTGCCTATCAAACAGTTGTGTTTTACCAAATCGGCTAATGATGTCGGCACTCCATTTTTAGCTAAATAATCCGTTGAAGCACAAATATACTGGCGACGGTTAGTTAGTCTTTTGGCTATCATGCTTGAATCTGCTAAATGCCCTAACCGAATGGCCAAATCAAAGCCACCATCAACTAAATCAAGCTGTTTATTTGTTAATTCACACTGCACTTCGACTTGAGGATATTGCGCCATAAAATCTATCACCACTGGCATCACAAAGGTTTCCCCATAAGTCACAGGTGCGGTCATCTTAATTAGTCCTTGTGGGCTATGCTGCAAACTAGAAATAGCCCGCTCTGCTTCTTCTAGTGCATCTAATACCTGGCGGCAATGTCTAAAGTAAATGGCACCTTCTTCGGTTAATGACACTTTACGGGTAGTACGATAAAACAACTTGGTGGCTAATCTGTTTTCTAATTGGCTCACCTGCCGACTGACCTGAGCAGTAGAAATAGCAAGTCGCAGTGCAGCTAAGGTAAAACTTTCTGTTTGTGCCACGGCAACAAACTCAACAATTCCATCCCATGGCATCATATTGTTACTGTCTCGTAAAAGTGATTTGTAAATTAAGCTAATTATCAACTCACAATAAATAAATACAATGAATAACAATAAATTTATCGTGTCACCTACACTGTATAAAGCCTTAACTCTCTAATAGGAACTCTTCATGTCAGATCAATTCATTAAATCAAAAGCCGCTGTTGCTTGGGCAGCAGGTCAACCTTTAACGATTGAAGAAGTTGATGTTATGTACCCAAAAGCCGGTGAGGTAATGGTGAAGATTGTTGCATCTGGTGTTTGTCATACTGATGCATTTACCTTATCAGGCGACGACCCTGAAGGGGTGTTTCCCGCAATTTTAGGTCATGAAGGTGGCGGTATTGTGCATATGGTGGGTGAAGGTGTAACCAGCGTAAAAGTAGGTGACCATGTTATTCCACTGTACACCGCAGAATGTGGAAAATGTAAATTTTGTACTTCAGGCAAAACTAACCTATGTAGCGCAGTACGTGAAACCCAAGGTAAAGGTTTAATGCCTGATGGTACCACTCGTTTTTATAAAGACGGCCAGCCCATTTTTCATTACATGGGCTGTTCAACCTTTTCTGAATACACAGTATTACCAGAAATATCACTGGCTAAGGTCAACCCAGCAGCCCCACTTGAAGAAGTGTGTTTACTTGGTTGTGGAGTCACAACGGGGATGGGGGCAGTACTGAACACTGCTAAGGTTCAAAAAGGTGACACTGTGGCTATTTTTGGTCTTGGTGGCATTGGATTATCAGCCATTATTGGTGCAACCATGGCCGGTGCCAGTCGTATTATTGGTATTGATTTAAACGAATCAAAATTTGAATTAGCCACAAAACTAGGCGCAACTGACTGCATAAATCCAAAAAATTTCGACAAACCAATTCAAGAAGTAATTGTTGAAATGACCGATGGCGGCGTGGACTTCTCATTTGAATGTATAGGCAATGTCAATGTGATGCGCAGCGCACTGGAGTGTTGTCATAAAGGTTGGGGCGAATCGGTTATCATTGGTGTAGCCGGTGCCGGTCAAGAAATCTCGACTCGCCCTTTTCAATTGGTAACAGGCAGAGTTTGGAAAGGAACCGCATTTGGCGGAGTTAAAGGTCGTAGCCAATTACCTGGTATTGTAGAGCAATATCTAAACGGTGAATTTAAACTGGATCATTTCATTACACATACAATGGGACTTGAGGGCATTAATGATGCATTTGATTTAATGCACCGCGGCGAAAGTATTCGCAGTGTGATCCATTTTAATCAGGACAAATAATCATGCTCGAACAAGTCAGCAAGACAAAAGTATTCGGTGGATGGTTACAGCAATTTAATCATCAATCAAAGGTAAATAATTGCACAATGCGCTTTGCTATTTATTTACCTCCTCAGGCAGCAACCCAAAAAGTGCCCGTTTTATACTGGCTGTCAGGATTAACCTGCACAGATGAAAACGTGATGCAAAAATCAGGTATTCAACGCGTGGCAGCAGAGTTAGGTATCGCCATTGTCGCCCCAGATACGAGTCCACGTGGTAGTCATGTAGCCGATGATCCTGAAGCTAGCTATGACTTTGGTTTAGGCGCTGGCTTTTACGTCAATGCGACTCAAGCACCATTTAAGCCACATTACCAAATGTATAGTTACATCGTTGATGAACTACCAGCACTGATTGAAGCTGAATTTAATGTAACTCAAACTCGAAGTATTAGCGGCCATTCAATGGGAGGCCATGGTGCAATCACAATTGGACTTAAAAATTCATTACGCTATCAATCTATTTCAGCATTTAGCCCTATCTGCAATCCGATAAATTGCCCTTGGGGACAAAAAGCATTTAATGGATATTTAGGAGCAGATCAAACAAGCTGGGCTGAATACGACAGCTGTGAGCTAATAAAGAAAACTGACGCCAAAATCCCTATGCTGGTGGATCAAGGCTGTGCTGACAACTTTTTGGCAGAGCAACTGCAAACTGAATCATTAAAAGCAGCCGCTAATATCAAGCAATATCCGCTGACATTGCGCATGCAGGAAGGTTATGATCATAGTTACTACTTCATCAGTAGTTTTATTGAAGATCATTTACGTTTTCATGCAAAGTACTTAATCAAATAAACAACTTGGCATTATGACCGGTCATAAAAATGGAGTGAATTATCACTCCATTTTTGATTTTATATATCATTAATCCAATGTTGTTAGCTTGAAGCTGCCAATTTGGCAAAATACTTCTTTGCAGCCTCTCTAACTTTCGGCGCTAATAAGATAGCCGATGTCATCGTGGGTATCGCCATTAAGGCATAAGCAGCATCAATAATATTAACAATTTCCTGCAAGCTTGCTGTAGCGGCAAATAAAATCGCTAATAAGTAAAAATACTGATAAAAGCGAATATGACGACGGCCAAACAAAAAAGCAAAGCACTGACCGCCATAAAAAGCCTGAGTAAAAATAGTACTGATACTAAAAAACACCACACACAAAATCAGTAAATAAGGCCCAACGCCAGGCATGGTGACATTAAACGCCTGAGCCGATAAATTAACGCCTTCAGCTTCGGTTCCTTGCCACACCCCAGAGATCAAAATAATCATCGCCGTTGCAGTACACACTAATAAAGTATCAATCGCGGGACCAAGCATAGCCACTAATCCCTCTTTTACCGGTTCATTGGTTTTGGCACTACCGTGCGCCATGACCTCAGTCCCTATCCCTGCCTCATTAGAAAACGCCGCACGACGTATACCAATTAACATGGTACCTAAAATACCACCGCCTACTGAATTTAATGAAAAAGCCTCAGTAATTATTAATTTAAAATAATAAGGAATTTCAGTTATATGAGTAATAATGACGTAAAAGGCGCAGCCCATATAAATTAAAATCATCAAAGGAACAACTTTTGTCGCTACTAACGCAATACGCTTAATTCCCCCCAAAATAACACTGGCAACAATTAACATCACCACAATCCCAAGCGCCAAATCTAAAGCAAAAGTTGACTGCGCTGTAGGATAAAAACCCGGTTTGATGAATAACCATTCACGAATAATTTGCACGAGTTGATTTGAATTAAATAAAGGAAAATTACCCACCAAACCAACAACACAAAAAAACACGGCCAGAAAACGCCATTTTTTACCTAATCCTTGGGTAATGATGTACATAGGGCCACCTTGTACCTGGCCTTCTTCATCTCGACCACGGTACATAATCGCTAAAGTACAGGTAAAAAACTTAGTTGCCATACCCACTATCGCGCTAATCCACATCCAAAAAATAGCACCAGGTCCCCCCACCATAATAGCCACAGCAACACTACCTATATTCCCCATTCCAACCGTACCAGCCATCGCACTGGATAAAGCGCCAGCATGACTAATATGGCCATCAGCACCGTCATCGGGATATTTTCCACGGACAATATTAATGGCATGGCCAACATAGCGAAAAGGGACAAAACACGAGTAAATTAAGAAGAATAATCCGCCTCCCACAAGTAAAATAAGCATATGGGGGCCCCAAGCCATATCGGCAAGTTGCTGAGTTAGCTCTACTAATGTCATAGCATCTGTTACTGGATTGTTAAATTAAGACATTGAAACTACTGACTCAGCACTCTACGTGCAACTAAAAAATGCGTAAACTGGTGCAAACTAAGCTGAAAATTGTTAAATATTGGAGCAAAAAATGGCAAAAATAGCGTTAATAGTAGGAACAACCTTAGGTGGTACCGAATACATTGCCGATGATATGGCTACGCAATTAGCCGAATTAGGCCATGAGACAGAGGTAATGCTAGACCCAAACTTAACCCATTTAGCGGATTTTGGGTTATGGATTATTGTCTGTTCGACTCATGGAGCAGGTGATCTTCCTGATAATCTTCAGCCATTTTACAAACAAATTATGATCGAGATGCCCGATCTCACCAACAAACTGTACACTTTATGTGCAATCGGTGATTCAAGCTATGACACTTTTTGTCAGGGCCCAGAGCCGCTCATTAGTCTAATTGATCAAGCTGGCGCAAAAAGCTTTGTGGATAAGATCCAGATCGATGTACAACACGATCCCATCCCTGAACAACCCGCCCTAGCTTGGCTATCAACTTGGCAAGACAAGATCAGTTAACTCTCATTAACTAATTAATCTTGTATAACCGATCTATCACCCACAATTTAGATCCAGTTTATCCACAATATATGATATTTATTTATAACTTTGTGGATAAACTATTATTTTATGCGATCATAACTCTGTACTGTTCACCACCGGATCTCATCAATGATCCCCCCTGTGGATAAGTAAGCGATCTATCCCCATCTTATAATGACTTTGATCGTAAATAGATCACAGTTTAATTTTGATGTAAACCCATGATTCAAAATAACATTTAGCGTTACCCACAGAAAAAGTCGATCTTAATAGTAAACATAATAAGAAGATCTATATAAAGATCTTAAGATCTTTTACTCAAACCTCCTTCGATCGAACAAGCAAAAATGATCATTCACCTAAGGCCAAGCAAGTGCTAAAATGATCCGCTTGATAAAGCACATCAGTCTTTGATCAATTTATTTTTCACTACTTAGCAAAACGAAGGTCGCAGAATGCATTTTCATGAACGGTTTGATGTAATTGTTGTTGGCGGTGGTCACGCCGGCACTGAAGCCGCACTTGCCGCAGCAAGAATGGGGTCAAAAACATTATTGTTGACTCACAACATCGATACCTTAGGACAAATGTCCTGTAATCCAGCCATTGGTGGTATTGGTAAAGGACATTTAGTGAAAGAAATTGATGCCTTAGGTGGCTCAATGGCAATTGCAACTGACTTTGCAGGTATTCAATTTAGAACCTTAAATTCAAGCAAAGGCCCTGCTGTTCGTGCCACTCGCGCTCAAACAGACAGAGCACTTTATCGTCAAAAAATTCAACAGATTTTACAAAATCAAGCTAACTTACGTATATTTCAACAAGCAGTAGATGACTTAGTTGTTGAAAATAATAAAGTTATTGGTGTAGTTACCCAAATGGGTTTAGCCTTTGAAGCTCCTGCCGTGGTATTAACTACAGGGACATTTTTAAGTGGCAAAATTCATATTGGATTACAAAATTACAGCGGTGGCCGAGCTGGGGATCCACCGGCAATTGCACTCGCTAATCGTTTACGTGAATTACCTATTCGTGTCGGGCGTTTAAAAACCGGTACACCACCTCGTATCGATGCGAACACCATTGATTTTGACAAAATGACAGAACAGAAAGGTGATACTCCATTACCGGTTATGTCTTTCATTGGTGATGTAAGCCAACATCCGCAGCAAGTTTCTTGTTATATCACTCATACTAATGAAAAAACTCACGATATTATTCGCGGTGGTTTAGACAGAAGTCCTATGTATTCTGGCGTTATCGAAGGTATTGGCCCACGTTACTGTCCATCAATAGAAGACAAGATCCACCGATTTTCTGATAAGTCATCGCACCAAATTTTCATTGAACCAGAAGGATTAACGACCACTGAAATTTATCCAAATGGTATTTCAACCAGCTTGCCATTTGATGTGCAATTAAACTTAGTACGGTCGATCAAAGGTATGGAAAATGCTGAAATTATGCGACCAGGCTACGCTATTGAATATGACTATTTTGATCCAAGAGATCTGAAAAATTCTTTAGAAACTAAAGCGATCAATGGTTTGTTTTTTGCTGGACAAATTAATGGTACAACAGGTTATGAAGAAGCTGGTGCTCAAGGTCTACTTGCTGGTATGAACGCATCGCTTCAAGTTCAAGGCAAACAAAGCTGGTGTCCACGACGCGACGAAGCCTATTTAGGTGTTTTAGTTGATGATTTATCAACATTAGGCACTAAAGAACCGTATCGTATGTTTACCAGTCGTGCTGAATATCGTTTGTTATTACGTGAAGATAATGCGGATTTACGTTTAACTGAAAAAGGCCGTGAACTTGGTTTGGTTGATGATGAGCGTTGGGCTAAATTCAGTGAAAAACGTGAATCGATCGAATTAGAACTTCAGCGTTTACGCAGTCAATGGGTGCATCCAAACTCGCCTTTACTTGATGTACTAAATCCTGAGCTGAATACCCCTATTTCACGGGAAGCATCATTTGAAGATTTACTACGCCGTCCAGAAATGGATTACAGTAAATTAATGACTCTTGAAGGTTTTGGCCCTGGTCTTGATGATCCTCGTGCCGCTGAGCAAGTGCAAATTCAGGTTAAATACTCTGGTTATATTCAGCGTCAACAAGACGAAATTGATAAAGCGGTACGTCATGAAAATTCATTATTGCCATTAGATTTGGATTACCAAGAAGTTCCCGGTTTATCCAATGAAGTGATTGCTAAATTAAACAATCACAAACCAGAAACCGTCGGTCAAGCTTCTCGTATATCAGGTATTACTCCAGCTGCAATTTCAATCTTACTTGTTCATTTGAAAAAGCGTGGTTTACTTAGAAAAACTGCGTAAACTCAAGCAAACAGCTAAAACCTAACGATAAGGGGAGCCGTAAGGCTTCCCTTAGTGCTTTTACAGCTTCATAATACCCCTGAATAAAACACAAATTTAAAGAGGCTTTCCAGTGTTAGCGACTCAACTTAGTGAATATCTTACTGAAATGAATATTTCAGCCACTGAACTGCAACAAAAACAACTTATTGGTTTTGTTGAAATGCTAAATAAATGGAATAAAGCCTACAATCTAACGTCAGTCCGTTCACCAGAACAAATGTTAATTCGTCATGTAATGGACAGTTTAGCTGTATCATCTTATCTTGATGGGCAACGTTTTATTGATGTTGGCACAGGGCCTGGTTTACCCGGGATCCCGTTAGCAATCATGAACCCTGATAAAGAGTTTGTGTTATTAGACAGTTTAGGTAAACGGATCCGTTTCCAAAAACAGGTTCAATTTGAATTAAAAATTAACAATATCACTTCAATTGAAAGTCGTGTTGAAGCTTATCAACCTGAAGACAAATTTGATGGTGTACTCAGTCGTGCGTTTGCATCTATTTCTGATATGTTGAACTGGTGCCATCATTTACCAAAAGCTGATGGTCAATTTTATGCGCTTAAAGGCCAATTAACAGAACAAGAACTAACCGCAATTCCCGAAGGATTTAAGTTAGTTGATACACATGTTTTAAGGGTGCCTAGGCTTGATGAACAGCGCCATTTATTAAAATTGGTGAAAGTGTAATACTGGGCACGATAATTTAGTGTACCGGACATCAAAAATTATAAACAGGATGACATAGTGGGTAAAATCATTGCCGTAGCTAACCAAAAGGGTGGCGTTGGAAAAACAACAACTTGCGTAAATTTAGCCGCATCACTTGCCGCCACAAAGCGTAAAGTGTTGTTAATTGATTTAGATCCTCAAGGTAATGCCACCATGGGCAGTGGTGTAGATAAATACGCAGTAGAAAACACTGCTTATGAATTATTGGTAGAAGAAAAGCCATTTGATGAGATAGTTATCAAAAATACTGTTGGTAAATATGATCTTATCGCTGGAAATGGTGATGTAACCGCTGCAGAAATTAAATTAATGGAGTTTTTTGCCCGTGAGATCCGTCTACGGAATGCGCTTGCATCGGTCAAAGATCATTACGACTTTATTTTTATCGATTGTCCCCCTTCACTGAATATGCTCACCGTTAATGCTATGTCAGCTGCCGATTCAGTGCTGGTTCCTATGCAATGTGAATATTACGCACTTGAAGGTTTAACTGCGCTGATAGATACCATCACTAAGCTAGGTGCAATGGTCAATCCTGCATTAACCATCGAGGGGATCTTACGCACTATGTATGATCCGCGTAATCGATTATCCAATGATGTATCAGATCAATTAAAACAGCATTTTGGTGAGAAAGTTTATCGCACCGTAATCCCAAGAAATATTCGTTTAGCTGAAGCGCCAAGTTTTGGTGCTCCTGCCATGTATTATGACAAAAGCAGTGCTGGTGCTAAGGCGTATCTAGCATTGGCTGGCGAAATTATTCGCCGAGCAGAGCAGCAAACACAAATTTAATAAGTGTAGGATTGAGAAATGACGTTAAAAAAACGCGGTTTAGGTAAAGGCTTGGATGCCTTATTAAGCCACAGTAATGCAGCAAGCCGTAAATCAGATATCGACGTTCCAACAGATAAAAATATTGACGGTGAATTAATTCATCTCGATTTAGATCTACTGCAACCTGGTAAGTATCAACCGCGTAAAGACATGTCACCTGAAGCCTTAGAAGAACTTGCTGAGTCTATTCGTTCTCAAGGTGTCATTCAGCCTATTGTTGTGCGTAAGGTATCTGATAATAAATATGAAATTATTGCCGGTGAACGACGCTGGCGAGCCTCGCAATTAGCAAAATTAGATAAAGTCCCTTGTTTAATTAAGCAAGTCGCTGATGAAGCTGCTGTTGCCATTGCCTTAATTGAGAATATTCAGCGTGAAGATCTTAATGCCATGGAGGAAGCGGTGGCATTACAGCGTTTATTAAGCGAGTTTGAATTAACTCATCAGCAAGTTGCCGATGCCGTCGGAAAATCGCGGGCAAGTGTTTCAAATTTATTAAGGTTGAACAGCTTAAATGAACCTGTGAAGCTTTTGCTTGAATATGGCGATATTGATATGGGCCATGCCAGAGCATTACTTGCAATTGAAGGTGATGAGCAAACAAATCTCGCAAGATTAGTTGCATCAAAAGAAATGACTGTTCGTGAAACTGAACGATTAGTTAATAAGGTATTAAATCCGCCTAAACCTGCAGAAATCACCACTAAAGATCATGATGTTAGCCTGTTAGAGCAACAGTTAATTGAAAGACTAGGTGCTAAAGTTGCCATTAATCATGGCTCTAAAGGAAAAGGCAAAATTGTAATTAATTATCAGAATCTCGCTGAATTAGACGGTATTTTGAGTAAAATCCACTAATTTATAAGACAACCTCCTACCTATCAGAAAGTTTGTGACACAGCTATATTTTTAGTTTTTGCATATCTTGAGGCAAATCACCTTTAAAATAGCTGTTTTACACTCATCAAAGTTGCAAACATAACCCGAAAAGGTATACTTTGCAGGCTTTTTGCAAGTTAAGGCTCGGTTAATAAAGTTAATCTAGACTTCAACGCGCAAAAAACACGAATGCGGAGAGTAACAATTGAGTAATGTTTTAGCACGTCGTGGCCGGTCTTATGCCTACAAATTGGTACTATTACAGGCGGTGATTGTTGGCATCACTACAATTTTACTTTTCGCTCTGTGGGGCGTTCAGTTCGGTATTTCTGCCTTGGCAGGAGCTATCATAGCTGTATTCCCTAATTTTGTATTCGCAACCCTAGCTTTTTCCCATGCGGGAGCAAGTGCTTCTGGAAAAGTGGTCCATTCGTTTTTCCTTGGGGAAGCGGTAAAGTTGCTGCTAACCATTGTATTGTTTGCCATTGCTTTTGGTTTGTTAAATGTGGTGTTTACACCATTATTTATCACTTACGTAATTGGTTTACTGGTACCTTGGACAGCCCCTTTATACTTCAAGCAAAATTAAGTGAGATTAATCATGGCGACAACTGGTGAAGCATTAAATGCTTCCGAGTATATCCAGCATCACCTGACTAATGCGAAAATGTGTTCTGCCGATGGTGGAATTGCTTTTAATTATGCATGTCAAGATGCCGGGTTTTGGACTTGGCACGTTGACTCACTTTTGTTTTCAGTAGGCCTTGGGATCTTGTTTTTGTGGTTATTCCGCAAAGCAGGAAAAAAAGCAACCACGGGTGTTCCAGGTAAATTTCAATGCTTTGTTGAAATGTGCGTGGAAGGTGTTGATAAAGTTGCAAAAGACTCATTCAATGGTCGAAATGCACTGATCGCTCCATTAGGTCTAACTATTTTTGTCTGGATTTTCCTGATGAACTTAATGGACTTAATTCCGGTTGATTTTGTACCTGAAGCCGCAAACAGATTATTAGGTGTTCCCTACCTTAAAATTGTACCTACAACCGATTTGAACGTCACTTTGGGCTTGTCTCTAAGTGTGTTTGCGTTGATTGTTTTTTACAGTATTAAAGTCAAGGGCGTAGGTGGGTTCGCTAAAGAGCTAGCCTTACAACCTTTCAATCATTGGTTACTCATTCCAGTTAACTTAGTATTGGAAACAGTTACCTTGGTTGCGAAGCCTATTTCATTGGCGCTTCGTCTGTTTGGTAACCTGTATGCAGGTGAGTTGATCTTTATTCTGATTGCACTAATGCCGTGGTGGGCGCAGTTCGCACTTTCAGTGCCTTGGGCTATCTTCCACATCTTGGTTATTGTGCTGCAGGCGTTTATTTTCATGATGCTGACAATTGTTTATCTAAGCATGGCTCATGAAGAACATTAATTTAGACATATAGATAATTAAATATTTATCGGAGATAAAATGGAAACTGTAATTAGCTTTACAGCAATAGCTGTTGCGATCATGATTGGTTTAGCTGCATTAGGTACAGCAATCGGCTTCGCAATTTTAGGCGGTAAGTTCTTAGAAGCTTCAGCTCGTCAACCTGAGCTAGCGCCAGCATTACAAACTAAGATGTTTATCGTAGCGGGTCTACTTGATGCTATCTCTATGATTGCAGTTGGTGTTGCATTATTCTTCGTATTCGCGAACCCATTCGTAGCTCAACTAGCTGGCTAATTTTTAGCATATAAGGAGTTGTCGTTATGAGTATTAACGCTACCCTGCTAGGCCAAGCAATATCTTTTGCGCTCTTTGTGTGGTTCTGCATGAAGTTTGTGTGGCCGCCATTGATGAACGCTATCGAAGAGCGCCAAAAGAAAATTGCCGATGGGCTAGCTGATGCCGGCCGTGCTGCAAAAGATCTAGAGTTAGCTCAAGCGAAAGCGACTGAGCAACTTAAAGAGGCGAAGGCAACTGCTAACGATATTATTGAGCAAGCTAATAAGCGTAAGGCTCAAATCGTTGAAGAAGCAAAGGCTGAAGCAGATGCTGAGCGAGCTAAAATCATCGCTCAGGGTAAAGCAGAAATTGAGAACGAACGTAATCGCGTGAAAGATGACTTGCGTAAGCAAGTTGCTTCTTTAGCCATCATTGGTGCAGAGAAAATTCTTGAACGTTCGATTGACCCAGAAGCCCACAGTGACATAGTTAATAAACTTGTTGCTGAAATTTGATAAGGGAGTTGAGTAATGGCTGAATTAAGCACCATCGCTCGCCCTTACGCAAAGGCAGCTTTTGATTTTGCTGTTGAACATAAAGCGGTAGAAAGTTGGACAGAAATGCTCACTTTCGCCTCATTGGTAAGTGAAAACGAATCAATAAAGCCACTGCTTAATGGCACTTTAGCGAGTGCACAGCTTGCATCATTATTTATTAAAGTATGTGGCGAGCAGGTCAACGAGCATGGTCAAAACCTGATAAAGGTAATGGCTGAAAACGGTCGTTTAGGGATACTTCCTACTGTATCTCTACTTTTTGCTGAATATCGCAATGAGTGGGCAAAAGAAGTTGAAGCCGATGTGGTTTCTGCTACTGAGCTAAGCGCAGAGCAACAACAGCAAATTAGTGTTTCTCTAGAGAAACGTCTCGCACGCAAAGTTAAGCTGAATTGCAGCATTGACGCATCGTTAATTGGCGGTGTGATTATTAAATCAGGCGACCTAGTCATTGATGGCTCGGTAAGCGGTAAGTTATCGCGTTTGTCTGACAAGCTGCAGTCGTAATTGGGAGTTTGAGCATGCAACTGAATTCCACTGAAATCAGCGATCTGATTAAGCAGCGGATCGAGCAGTTCGACGTCGTTAGTGAAGCTCGCAACGAAGGTACTATCGTTGCAGTAAGTGACGGCATCATTCGCATTAACGGCCTAGCCGATGTAATGCAAGGTGAAATGATCGAACTGCCTGGTGGCCGTTATGCAATCGCGTTGAACTTAGAACGTGATTCTGTCGGTGCCGTAGTAATGGGCCCTTATGCTAATTTAGCAGAAGGCGCAAAAGTTAGAACTACAGGTCGTATTCTTGAAGTACCTGTGGGTCGTGGTCTTCTTGGCCGCGTTGTTAACACTCTAGGTGAGCCTATTGACGGTAAAGGACCAATCGATAACGATGGTTTCTCTCCTGTTGAAGTAATTGCTCCAGGTGTTATTGAACGTAAGTCAGTCGATCAGCCAATCCAAACGGGTTATAAAGCCGTTGATGCCATGATCCCAATCGGTCGTGGACAACGTGAATTGATCATTGGTGACCGTCAAACTGGTAAAACAGCGATGGCTATCGATGCAATCATCAACCAGAAAGATTCTGGCATTAAATGTGTGTACGTAGCGGTAGGCCAAAAAGCTTCTACCATTGCTAACGTGGTACGCAAGCTAGAAGAACATGGTGCATTAGCTAACACTGTTGTTGTGGTAGCATCAGCTTCTGAAGCTGCAGCATTACAATACTTAGCACCTTATTCAGGTTGTTCAATGGGTGAATACTTCCGTGACCGCGGTGAAGATTCTTTAATCGTATATGATGATTTGTCTAAGCAAGCTGTTGCTTACCGCCAAATTTCATTGCTATTGAAGCGTCCACCAGGACGTGAAGCATACCCAGGTGACGTATTCTATCTACACTCTCGTTTGTTAGAGCGTGCTTCACGCGTAAACGAGCACTATGTAGAAAAGTTCACTAACGGTGAAGTAAAAGGTAAAACAGGTTCTTTAACCGCATTACCGATTATTGAAACCCAAGCTGGTGACGTATCAGCGTTCGTACCGACCAACGTAATTTCTATTACAGATGGTCAGATCTTCCTTGAGACTGACTTGTTTAACTCGGGCTTACGTCCAGCAGTTAACCCTGGTATTTCTGTTTCTCGTGTTGGTGGTGCAGCGCAGACTAAGATCATCAAGAAACTGTCTGGTGGTATTCGTACCGCACTTGCACAGTATCGAGAGCTTGCAGCGTTCTCACAGTTTGCATCTGACTTAGATGATGCAACTCGTGCTCAACTTGAGCATGGTGAGCGAGTAACCGAATTAATGAAGCAAAAGCAATATGCTCCTATGAGCGTTGCTGCCCAAGCTGTGTCAATTTTCTCAGCTGAAAAAGGCTATTTAAAAGCCGTTGCTTTAAATGAAATCGGTCGCTTCGAAGCCGCTCTGCTTTCATACATGAACAGTCAACATGCTGACCTAATGAACAACATCAACGCTACTGGCGATTATAACGCTGCTATCGAAGAAGAGTTAAAGGCAGGCATGGACAAGTTCATTGAAACCCAAACCTGGTAACAATGAACGGGGTGCCTGTGGGCACCTCAGGTCCCAGATTGGAGAGTAGAGATGGCCGGCGCTAAAGATATTAAAACCCAGATCGCGAGTATTAAAAATACTCAGAAGATCACTTCAGCTATGGGAATGGTTGCGACAAGCAAAATGCGCAAAGCGCAGGAACGCATGAAAGCAAGCCGTCCATATGCTGAAAATATGCGTAAGGTGATCGGTCACGTCGCGCAAGGTACGCTCGAGTTTAAACACCCTATTTTAGAGGTGCGAGATGCCAAGCGGGTTGGTTACATTGTTGTGTCAACCGACCGTGGCCTTTGTGGTGGTTTGAACGTCAATCTTTTCAAAAAGGTTGTGTCAGATCTGAAAAGCTGGAAGCAACAAGGTGCAGAAATTGAGTTTTGTCCAATTGGTGCCCGTAGTGTTCAGTTTTTCAAAAGCTTTGGTGGTGAAATATCTGCCCATGCATCTGGTTTAGGCGATGCGCCTAAATTAGCCGATATTATCGGTACCGTTCGCGTGATGTTAAAAGCTTACAACGAAGGCAAATTGGATCGTCTGTTTATTGTATTCAACAAGTTTGTGAATACTATGACTCAGACTCCTGTGATCGAACAGCTGCTACCTTTGCCTAAATCGGAAGAAGATGTTGCTAAGTATCCTTGGGATTACATTTACGAGCCAGATCCAAAAGAAATTTTGGAATTATTGTTAACTCGTTATATTGAATCACAAGTATATCAAGCTGTTGTTGAAAATATTGCCTCTGAACAAGCTGCCCGTATGGTAGCGATGAAGGCGGCAACCGACAACGCTGGCGAACTAATCAACGATTTGCAATTAGTCTACAACAAAGCCCGTCAGGCTGCGATTACGCAAGAACTGTCGGAAATTGTGTCAGGTGCTGCAGCGGTTTAGGTTTTAGGTAACGAAATCAAGTTTAGAGGATTAATCATGAGCACAGGTACTGTTGTCCAAGTAATTGGCGCGGTTGTGGACGTAGAGTTTCCACAAGATTCTGTACCTCAGGTATATGACGCTCTGAAGATCACAGGTGAAGGCGCCTGTAATGGTTTGGTGCTGGAAGTTCAGCAGCAACTAGGTGGTGGTGTAGTTCGTACCATCGCTATGGGTTCTTCTGATGGTCTGCGTCGTGGTCTAGAGGTAGTAAACTCAGGTTCACCAATTTCTGTTCCGGTAGGGGCTGCAACCCTTGGCCGTATCATGAACGTATTAGGTGAGCCAATTGATGAAGCGGGTGACATTGGTGAAGAAGAGCGTTATGAAATTCACCGTGCAGCTCCTTCATATGAAGATCAATCAAACACGACTGAGCTTTTAGAGACAGGTATCAAGGTTATCGACCTTGTTTGTCCGTTTGCTAAAGGTGGTAAAGTAGGTCTGTTTGGTGGTGCTGGTGTTGGTAAAACAGTTAACATGATGGAACTGATTAACAACATCGCTAAAGCTCACTCTGGTCTTTCTGTATTCGCTGGTGTTGGTGAGCGTACTCGTGAGGGTAACGACTTCTACTACGAAATGAAAGATTCTGGTGTTCTCGACAAAGTAGCCATGGTTTATGGTCAAATGAACGAGCCTCCAGGAAACCGTTTACGTGTAGCATTGTCTGGTTTGACAATGGCTGAGAAATTCCGTGACGAAGGTCGTGACGTATTGTTATTCGTAGATAACATTTATCGTTATACCTTAGCCGGTACTGAAGTATCAGCACTACTGGGTCGTATGCCATCTGCGGTAGGTTACCAGCCTACACTAGCTGAAGAAATGGGTGTTCTACAAGAACGTATTACTTCAACTAAGTCTGGTTCTATTACCTCTGTACAAGCGGTATATGTACCTGCGGATGACTTAACGGATCCGTCGCCAGCAACAACCTTCGCTCACTTAGATGCGACTGTTGTACTGTCTCGTAACATTGCTTCGCTAGGTATTTACCCTGCGGTTGACCCATTGGATTCGACGTCTCGTCAGTTAGATCCACAAGTTGTTGGTCAAGAGCACTATGATGTTGCAAGTGGCGTGAAAACGGTTTTACAAAGCTATAAAGAGCTTAAAGACATTATTGCTATTTTGGGTATGGATGAATTATCTGATGAAGATAAAACAACTGTATACCGTGCACGTAAGATTGAGCGTTTCTTATCTCAACCTTTCTTCGTAGCAGAAGTGTTTACTGGTTCTCCAGGTAAGTACGTTTCTCTAAAAGACACCATCCGTGGCTTTAAGGGTATCTTGGATGGTGAGTTCGATCACATCCCTGAGCAAGCGTTCTACATGGTTGGTTCAATCGACGAAGCTGTCGAGAAAGCTAACAAGAAGAAATAACTAGGCCGTAACGCTTAGTTCTTTAAGGAGAGCTCAATGGCAGCCATGACAGTCAAACTTGATATTGTTAGTGCAGAGGATAGCTTATACCACGGCGAAGTAACTTTTTTTGAAGTTATGGGTGCTGAAGGTGAATTAGGTATTATGCCTAATCATGCCCCTTTGTTAACAAAGATCAAACCTGGCATGGCGCGCATGGTCAAGCAAGATGGCAGTGAAGAAGTATTGTATCTTTCAGGTGGTATCCTAGAAGTACAACCTGCTTCAATTTCTGTTCTTGCTGATGTTGGATTGCGTGCCGATGATATTGATGAGCAAGCTGCTTTAGAAGCCAAACGTCAAGCAGAAGAAAAAATTGCTAATGCTGGCGTCGACTTCGATTATGAAGCTGCAACAATTGAATTAGCCAAGTCTTTGGCTCAATTAAAAGTTGTTGAAACCATCAAGAAAAATATCACCAGATAAGTTGATTATTTGCTAAATAAAAGGCGACTCATTTATGAGTCGCCTTTTTTATTTTTCTAAGTTAACGCCAATAGAGCAACATTTTTCCCTTTATTTTGCTATTGAGCTAAAATAGCCGCAATTTTATTTATGGTATTTTGAAGGAAGCAATCATGTCGTTAAATGTTGTGATCTTAGCTGCGGGCAAAGGAACGCGTATGCGCTCAGATCTCCCTAAAGTGTTACACCCTATTGCCCATAAAAGTATGGTTCAACATGTTATTGATACCGCTAACTCTTTAGGCTCAAAGGCGATTCAATTGGTTTATGGCTACGGTGCTGACAAACTGCAAGCGGCTTTAGGTGATCAGCCACTCAATTGGGTGTTACAGGCTGAGCAACTCGGCACTGGTCATGCTGTCGTGCAAGCTAACCCAAATATTCATGATGATGACACCGTACTGATTTTGTATGGTGACGTGCCACTTATTCAACAATCGACCTTAGAAGCATTATTAGCAGTACGTCCTGAAAATGGATTGGCCATTCTAACGGTCAATCTACCCAATCCTACAGGCTATGGTCGTATCGTGCGCGAGGCGGGCAAAGTCGTTGGTATTGTTGAACAAAAAGATGCCAATCCAGAGCAATTATTAATTAATGAAGTCAACACCGGTATTATGGCTGTGCCAGGAAAGCAGCTTAAAGCTTGGCTCAGCCGTTTATCCAATAACAATGCTCAGGGTGAATATTACCTTACCGATATTATCGCCATGGCAAATGCCGAGGGCGTTGCAATTACCACATCGCAACCTCAGTCAGCAATAGAGGTGGAAGGTGCCAACAATCGCGTACAACTTGCCCAACTTGAACGCGCTTATCAAGCTCGCGCAGCTGAAAAGTTAATGCTAGCAGGTGCTAACTTACGCGACCCAGCCAGAATAGATATTCGTGGTGATGTTACCGTGGGTATGGATGTCATGATTGACGTTAACGTGATATTTCAAGGTAAAGTGACTTTAGGTAACAATGTCACCATTGGTGCAGGCGCTATTTTAATTGACTGTGAAATAGCTGATAACGCAGAAGTGAAACCTTACTCAATCGTTGAAGGCGCTAAGTTAGGTCAATCAGCCAGTGCTGGGCCATTTGCCCGTTTACGTACAGGTGCCGAGCTTAAACAAGATGCCCACATTGGCAACTTTGTTGAAATGAAAAAGGCCGTATTAGGCGTTGGTTCAAAAGCCGGTCACTTAGCCTATTTAGGTGACGCGATAATTGGCGCAGGTGTAAACATTGGTGCTGGTACCATTACCTGTAACTATGATGGTGCTAATAAGTTTTTAACCACCATTGAAGATGGTGTATTTGTCGGCAGTGACACTCAATTAATTGCCCCAGTAACCATTGGTAAAAATGCCACTTTAGGCGCGGGATCAACCATTGCTAAAGATGTTGGTGAAGGTGAGTTAGTGATCACTCGTGTTAAGCAGCGTCATATTATTGGCTGGCAACGTCCGGTTAAAAAATCGAAATAACCACAGCTTAAATACTAATAATGCTCTTAAATGAACGACAAGCGTAACAGCTTGTCGTTTTTTTTACATAAAAAATACAAAGGTAAACTTAACGTAAATAAACTTTAATAATAATCATTCTCATTTATAATTGCGCCACATAAATACACAATTGCGAAACTTTAGGGGTGAAGATGTTAACAAAAATATCTTGTTTGTCACTAGCAATCACAAGTGCCATTTTATCAATGTCTGCAATTGCAGATGAGCAGAATCAAGTTATTCAAACCTCCTCTTCAGGTATCGAACACGTTGAAGTCAAAGGTAGACAATTCAATGACTATAAAGTAGGTACAGCTTCAGGCGCAATGCGTGGTGATATAAGTATTTTAGATACTCCTCAATCGGTTACTGTCATTCCTGACTTTATTACAGACGAGCAATTGGCCACGAATTTATCTGAAGTGTTAGTGAACGACTCCAGTGTGACAGGTGGCAGTGAAAAGTGGAATCGTCAGGTATTTAACCTTCGGGGTTTTGAATTATCTTCAGGCTCAGGCTTCCTGATTAATGGTCAGCAACAGTGGTCGCATTATGTGCAGCCTATTGAAACATTGCAGCAAGTTGAAGTGCTAAAAGGGCCATCAAGTATGCTGTATGGTCAATCAGGTCCTGGCGGACTGATTAACATGGTCACTAAAAAACCAAGTTATGATCCTATGCTCGATTTGGGTTTTGACATTGACGAATACGGCTCTACTCGTTTGCAGCTTGATACGGGTGGCAGTTTGAATGAAGCGCAAACACTGCGGTATCGCACTGTGCTGGTAAAGCAAGATACTCAGTATTGGCGAGAATACCGCGATGATTCAAACCAAGAGCGAGATCGTTGGTTAGGTTATGTGAATGTTGAGTTTGATATTACTGATGATTTGCTGTTGTCGGTTAAATATGACCATACTCAAGACAAAACTGGGATTGATCGTGGTGGTTGGCTAGATGCTGATGGCAAGCTTATTGGTGGACGTGATGTTATTTGGGACATGCCTTGGGCGTTTATTGATAACACCATAAGTAATTTAGGTGGTGAACTGACTTATCACTTAACTGATGATTGGAAAATAAAAGCCGGTTATAACGACCAACAATTTAACCGTCAGCGTTTAGATTCATCTCCTAGTTTATGTTCAGCATGTGGTGATGACCCGCTAACAGATGGTTATCATATTAGCCCATTTGACCGATATGATGACTGGCAGCATAAGACGGGTTATGTTGATTTCACCGGTAATTTTCACACGGGTGATTTAGAACACCAATTGCTAATTGGCGCTAATATGCTTGATTATTACTATGGCCAGCTAAAAGAGTCTGGTGACAGATATCAACTTGTACTACCAAACCAACCTATACCAAACCCTCAACTAGATTATCGAAATGATGACACCAAATCTGAAAGTGAATACAAACATTACGGTTTTTATGTTCAAGATTTAATGACCATTAATGAATCATGGAAAGCGCTGGCTGGCGTGCGTTATGACGAACAAAAGAAAGACGGTGCGGGGAATAATAGCTATGCCGTTTCACCAAAGTTTGGGGTGATATATTCTCCAGTGTCAAGTGCAAGTATTTACCTTAATTATTCTAAGAGTTTCACACCACAAGGCATGGTTAACGACATTAATGATCTTAACGATAAAATGAACCTTGATCCTGAATACGGTGAGCAGTACGAACTAGGAACCAAGTGGGAGCTACTTGATGGTCGTTTATTACTGACCGGTGCAGTATTTGATATCACAGTAAATAATGTCACAGTAAAAGAACAGATTGAAAATACTGAGCAAACTATCACGACTCAATCTGGCGAGCAGCGCCATCGGGGTTTTGAAATGGGTTCACAAGGCCAGCTTAGCTATGAATGGTTTATGACGGGATCGATGATGTATTTAGATGCAGAGTATATTCGTCCAGCTCAAGACAGTTTAAATGGAAAAACGCCGGTAGATGCGCCACAGTGGTCGGCTAATATTTGGACGCGTTACGAAATGACCCAAGATTTAGCCTTTAACTTTGGGGCAATATATGTGGGTGAACGCTTTGCCAACACCAGTAATTCAATTGTAAAAGACGACTATATCCGTTTTGATTTAGGTGCAGCCTATTCAATGCCGATTATGGGAAATGATATTAGCATCCGTATGAATATCAAAAACTTATTTGACATAGACTACCTTGATGGTGGATCAGAAACAGATGTTACCGTTGGTGAAGGACGTAGTTTTAGCTTGGCATTTGAAGCAAAATTCTAACTATTAATAAACGACAACCATGAAGGTTGATTGATAACTGGTCGCTTACTTTTTAGTGACGATTATCTTTAATAAGCCCCTATATTTTAAATAGGGGCTTTTTTTGTACTATAAAGTTTTATTTTATATAAAATTTGCTAGAAAAAGTTTCATTATGCGCTAAAATACCTTTCGTTTCGTAATTTAAGTGAAAGATAAGCGTCAATATGAACAAACGTAACACTCAACAACGTCGTCACAGTATAATTAACCTGCTAAACCAGCAAGGTGAAGTCAGTGTTGAAGAATTATCCTTACGTTTTGAAACGTCTGAAGTCACGATTCGAAAGGATCTCGCCACCTTAGAAAAAACTGGTTTATTGTTACGTCGCTACGGTGGTGCGATAGCCGTACCCGACGAAGTCTCTCAGCAATTTAGCGCTAAAATAGCACCCAATAAATTAGCCATAGCCAAAACAGCTGCCGCACTGATTAAAGATCATAATCGCATTATTATTGATAGTGGCAGTACAACCTGCGGCATAGTACAGCAGTTGAACGAGCTGCGGGGCTTAGTGGTAATGACTAACTCATTGCAGTTAGCAAATGCGATTCAAGAACTCGAAAATGAACCGACATTATTGATGACCGGTGGCACATGGGACCCACATTCAGAATCATTTCAAGGTCAGGTTGCCGAACTGGTATTGCGCTCATATAACTTTGATCAGCTCTTTATTGGTGCTGATGGCTTAGATTTAGAACGTGGTACCACAACATTCAACGAGTTAACCGGACTGAGTAAAGTAATGGCCGAAATGTCACGCGAGGTCGTGGTATTGCTTGAATCATCAAAAATCGGTCGCCGAATTCCCAATTTAGAACTGCCTTGGTGCGAGATAAATGTCTTGGTCACCGATGACCATATCTCAGCCGAGGCATTACAAATTATTACTGACCAAGGCGTAAAAGTGTTACTTGCGCCTTACGTTGCATAAATTCAATTTAAAACTGTTTATATAGGTAAATCATCATGTGTGGAATCGTTGGCGCAGTAGCGCAAAGGGATGTTGCTGAAATTTTAGTTGAAGGATTACGTCGCTTAGAATATCGCGGTTATGACAGCGCAGGGGTTGCTGTTATTCATAATAACAAGTTAAGCCGCACCCGCCGTTTAGGTAAAGTGCAAGAGCTATCATCAGCACTAGATGAAACGCCACTCGCTGGTGGCACAGGTATAGCGCATACTCGTTGGGCAACCCACGGTGAGCCAAGCGAGCGTAATGCTCACCCGCATGTGTCTGAGGGTGATATTGCCGTGGTCCATAACGGTATTATTGAAAATCACAACAAGCTGCGTGAAAAACTTAAAAGCTTGGGCTATGTGTTTGCATCAGACACCGACACAGAAGTCATTTGTCATTTAGTACAGCACGAGCTTAAAACCGCTGATAATTTATTGACCGCAGTACAAGCCACAGTAAAACAACTAGAAGGTGCATACGGCACTGTGGTTATCGACCGCCGCGACAGTTCACGCATGGTTGTCGCTCGTAGCGGCAGCCCATTGGTGATTGGTTTTGGTTTAGGCGAAAACTTTGTTGCCTCAGATCAACTGGCCTTGTTACCTGTTACTCGTTCATTCGCTTTTTTAGAAGAAGGTGATGTCGCAGAAGTCACTCGTCGTGAAGTGAACATTTTTGATGTTAACGGCAATCCAGTTAAGCGTGAAGTGAAAGAATCTGAAGTCACTCATGATGCGGGTGACAAAGGTGAATACCGTCACTACATGCTTAAAGAAATCTACGAGCAGCCAACTGCAATAGCTCACACTTTAGAAGGCCGTATCGCTGGTGGTAAAGTACTAGATTCCGCCTTTGGCGACAACGCCGCTGAATTTTTAAAAGACATTAAGCACGTACAAATTATTGCCTGTGGTACCAGTTACCATGCGGGTATGGCAGCGCGCTACTGGTTAGAAGACTGGGCTGGCGTATCGTGTAACGTTGAAATTGCTTCTGAGTTCCGTTACCGCAAGTCGCACCTATTCCCAAATAGCTTGTTAGTGACAATTTCACAATCGGGTGAAACAGCAGATACCCTAGCGGCACTGCGTTTAGCCAAATACATGGGTTATAAAGCCACTTTAACCATCTGTAACTCAGCGGGTTCATCGTTAGTGCGTGAGTCTGACATGGCGTACATGATGAAAGCGGGCGCTGAAATTGGCGTGGCATCAACCAAAGCCTTTACGGTTCAATTGGCTGGTTTATTAATGCTAACCACTGCAATTGGTCGTCACAACGGCATGAGCGAAGAAATGCAAGCGGCTATCACCCAAAGCTTACAATCCATGCCAGCTAAAGTTGAACAAGCCTTGGGTTTAGATGATGCCATTGCTGAGCTCGCTGAAGACTTTGCCGACAAGCACCATGCATTATTCCTAGGCCGTGGCGATCAATACCCAATCGCAATGGAAGGCGCGCTAAAACTGAAAGAAATTTCATATATCCATGCTGAAGCCTATGCTTCTGGTGAACTAAAACATGGCCCTCTTGCACTTATTGATGCCGATATGCCGGTAATTGTTGTTGCACCCAACAATGAGTTACTTGAAAAGCTTAAATCAAACGTTGAAGAAGTTCGTGCCCGTGGCGGGTTAATGTATGTGTTTGCTGACAAAGATGCCGAATTTGAGTCAGATGACACCATGAAAGTGATCCCTGTTCCGCATTGCGATGAGTTTATGGCACCACTGATTTACACCATTCCACTGCAGTTATTGTCATATCATGTAGCATTAATTAAAGGTACAGATGTTGACCAACCACGTAATCTTGCCAAATCAGTTACAGTTGAATGATTTGTGTAAGTCGTTGATTTTGTTTTGATTGTTATTTATTATCCAGTAGTGTAGATTCTCTACATACTGGACTTTTTTTTTTTGGTCATTTGTCATAAAAATGCTTTTAAAAAGCTAGAAATCAGCTAGGTTAAGCGTATAAAGGTAAGAGTGAGTTGAGTGAAGTAAGATAATTGCACGTTAAAAATGAAGGGAATCGAATTGAAAGAGCCAGTTAGCACTAAACTGCAAAGTTTAGGAGAGTTACAGCAAACTAAAGTGATCGCATTATTTTCGCTCGTGGGTATGACCATTACCGGGCTAATGGCCTTGTTTGCTGTATATAACCAAAGTTGGACCCTGGCATTGAGCCTTTTTGGCTCAAGCAGCATATTCTTTTTTGCTTTTTACCTTGTGAAATGGCGCAATCACAGCCATGTCAGCTCAATTATTATTACCTATTCCCTATATATACTCATGTTTTATCTTATCTTAACTGGTGGTGTCGCGAATACTGGGCCATTATGGATATCCATTGTACCTCCTGTCACTGTGTATATTCATGGCTTACGCAAAGGGTTAATTAATATTAGTATATTTGTCTCTATTGCCGCATTTATCATGTTTAGCCCCAATATAATCGAACAGCAGGCGCTGTATCCCATTGAATTTAAACTTCGAATTATTTATTCATTTTTAACTATTAGTTTTTTATCTGCGCTTTATGAATACTCAAGAACAGGACTGTATAACAGTGCATTAGCGCTAAATAACAAGCTGAATTATTTGGCTCACTTTGATGAGTTAACTGGACTTCGCAATCGCCGTAGTGCAGAAATTATATTGGATGATCATGTTTTAAAGGCAAAATCAGGTGCTACATTTTCAGTGCTATTGTGCGACATCGACTTTTTCAAGCAAGTTAACGATAAGTATGGCCACAATATTGGTGATAAGGTTTTGGTTGAAACGGCTAATGTGTTTACCAAGTTGCTAAGAGACACTGACTATGTTTCTCGTTGGGGCGGTGAAGAGTTTTTATTTATCTTGCCTGATACCAATATAAATGAGGCTTACGACATTGCAGAGAGGATTAGAACAGCTGTTGCACAACACCAAGTGAGCCTTATGGACCATGATATTAGCGTAACGATTAGTATTGGTATTCAAGAGCATAGAGGCATTATGAGTTTAGATAACTTAATTAGTCTTGCCGATAAATATTTGTATGAAGCCAAAAGAGCAGGTAGAAATCGCTGTTTACCACACGTGTAATTTGAAAAAAGCCAATATGCTAGATTTTACAGAACTGATAAGCCAGATGAAGATAGTTTATGTTGAATATAGGACGGGACTGATCAAACTTAAACCGGTTTGGTTTGCTGTATTAGGTGGTTTTGTTCCTGATTAATTATGGTTTTTAAAAATGTAATTATTAGGTACCTTTATACTCAAAAGCATCTATAAAAATTTGTGACATTAATGCGCCAGCTAAATAAGTTTGCATTTGTGTTGCTTTCACCATACCTGGGTTGCCACACAAGTAAATATCAAATTGATTGAGGTCTTTAATCGTTTTAAGTGCAATATCATTGGCTCTGCCAGGAGTTATCTTATCTTCCTCTTGAATGGTTTGTTTGTCCTTCCCTGATAAGGTGCAGGTTAGATAAATGTTGGCGTTTTCATCAACTAAAGATTGCAACTTTTGTTGAAGGTATAAGCCAGTATGATTGTGGCTACCATAAAATATATGAATTTCACCGGTATGATTACAGTATAAGGCTTCAGAGATAATCCCATAGAGTGGTGAAATACCCGTACCAGTACCAATCAATAATAACTTTCTTTGTGGTGGACTTGAGTAAATAAAATTACCTTGAGGGCCTTGAATTTTTAATGTATCGCCAATTTTAAGATTGTCATTTAGCCAATTGCTAAATGCTCCACCGAGTTTTCTTCTGACATGAACTTCAATATAGGCGTCTCGTTGCGGTTGTGATGCTATTGAATAACTGCGTATAAGTCTATTTTCGTTGGGGATTGCGATATTTATAATCTGACCTGTTTTGTAGGCAAATCCTTCAGGTCTTTCTAAGCGAATACAGCAAACATCTTGATTGTATTTTATGTATTCAACAACCCTAACGGAATAAAACAACTCATTATTATTGTTTGGTAAAATATTAATAGTGGTGTTCGTTATGCAAATGCAAGGTAAGAAGTAGCCTTGTTGATGAAGGTTAGATGGTAATTTACTTATGCAGTTTTCTGGTAAGTCTAATGAGTCAGTTTTTAGCATGCATGTTAAACAATTTCCTGACTTACAAGAGTGAGGAACATTCACTCCTTGACGAAGCAAAGCGTCAAGAACACTTTCATTGTCAAGGGAGGTGTATTGTTTACCCTCAATGTGAATGTTGGACATAAGGTATGATGTTACCCATTCTAAAGATTTAAAACGTCATCATGGGTACTGCCGGCAATGGCCATCACTTCACCAATTAGATCTTCAGAAACGTTTAGTTCTTCTAAAGTTGCTTGTAAATGTCCTGCAACAGCATTGAAATGCTCTTCATTTAAGCCTTTTGCTACTAAAGGCGCATGTGCTTTTCTCATGTCCAGTCCTGTATAGTGGTTAGGACCACCAAATGCCATCGTTAGAAAGGATTTTTGCTTCGCGTGTTGAGCTACCATGTCGGTGGTATCAAAAAAATGCTTAATAGAGTCATCGCTCAACACTTTGCGATAAAAGATATCTACAGCGGCATTCACTGCTGCTTCACCACCGATACGTTCAAATAGTGCTTTATTCATCTTATTACCTTGTTTTTTGATAAATATTAATTAAGGAACTTATTCGTAATCTTGAGTATAGGTGCTATTAGGTTTTTAGCAAGATAAATAGTTGGTCAAGTTTGATTAGTTTTAAGCTTTTATTACAGCGGTATAAACAAAGTTTCGGGTATCAGCGCGGCTTTGAACATCGGATACTTGAGGACGAACTTGCAGCATGTCAAAGTCGAACTTGTACACAAGCAAGCGCAGGCAATTGATTGGGTTGAAGCTAAGTGTTTTGTTAATTGAGTACGTATGATTTATACCAAGGGGCTTATCATAGGTTTGCGAATAAACGCTTAATAAAAAGGGAACATAAAGTTCCCTTTTAAGTCGCTAAATCAGCAAAACATTACCACACTCTGGCAACCAAGCCTTTCAGGTAATACCCTTCAGGAAATGCGCTGCTAATTGGGTGATCGCTTGCTTGGTGCATACGTTCAACAAACTGTACTTCGCGCTTGGCATCTAATGCGGCGTCGGCAACCACTTTTTGGAATAGGTCTGACTGCATTAAACCCGAACATGAGAAGGTTAATAAAATCCCACCGGGTTTGAGTAACTGCATGGCGATCATGTTGATGTCTTTGTAACCACGACAAGCGCCATCTAATTGCGCTTTATTATCGGCAAACTTAGGTGGGTCTAACACGATAACATCAAAGGTCTTACCCTCGTCTCGATATTGTCTTAATAGTTTGAACACATCGGCTTCGTGGTAGTGAACATGGTCGTCGTTTAAGTCATTTATCGCCATATTGTCGCGGGCAGTTTGTAGCGCTAATGATGAGACATCGACGTTTTCGATGCTGGCAGCACCCGCTTTGGCTGCGTACAAACCAAAGGTGCCGGTGTAGCAAAAACAGTTTAGGACCGATTTTCCTTTTACAAAACGGGCTGCTATGGCGCGGTTATCACGTTGGTCTAAGTAAAAACCGGTTTTATGGCCTTTAACCACATCAACCGCGATTTTTATGCCGTTTTCTTCAATGATAACTGGCATTGGTGGTAACTCGCCATGCAGCAATCCCGTGACAGGCTGTAAGCCTTCTTTTTTACGTGAATCAACATCTGAGCGTTCATAAATAGCGCAATCAGGAAATTGAATGGCTAATTGCTCAACAATGGTATCGCGCCATTTTTCTGCGCCTGCACTAAGTAATTGGCACACTAATACGTTGGCATAACGGTCAATGGTGATACCTGGTAAACCATCCGATTCGGCAGCAATTAAACGATAACCTGTTAGGCCCTGTTCATGGATCAGATCTTCTCGTCCAGCTTGAGCTCTTTGAATGCGGCGGGCAAAAAAGTCTGCGTCGATCGTTTCTTCTTTATCGAAGGTCCATACGCGAACCTGAATTTGCGACTCTGGCGACCAAGCTCCGCGGGCTAACCAACGGCCATCGTGGCCAACAACCTCAACAGTATCACCTGCCTTTGGTGTACCTCCATTAACGTTGTGTATACCGTTGGAAAATACCCAAGGATGACGTCGTTCTAATGAACGTTCGCGTTTAGGTTTGAGTTTAATTCTGATCGCCATGGTGTTGCCTAATGTAGTTGAAAAAGTGTTAAGTAACGCTGAGTCCATAATGTCGAATATCGATGGCAGCATTGCTTAAAAATCATATTGTATGAGGTTGAGATCATAGCGTGTTTTACACATAAAAACCGAAAAAATAATGATATCGATGAAGCTGTGATTATCTTTTTTGATATTTGCCGATTTATAGGTTGCAAGACCAGCTTGGTTGCTGGTGTTCTACTTTTACAGCCTTGCGTTGTTACCGAGTGGTATGAGGTGTAAAAAATTAGTGTTATTTTTGTTGTGGCATGGTACTTGTAAAACATAACAAAAATTAGATGCTTAGTGGATTGGGTTAGCATTAGCCTTTTGCCAAGCACTTGCACCAAAGAATAATAATGGTTTCGATTATGAACAAGATAATACAGATTTATTTTATACCCGCAGCTGTTTTTTTATCGGTACTTATTGGCGGGGGATATGGAACTGGGCGTGAAGTGGTAGAGTTTTTTACCAAGTATGGTCAGTTGGGTGGTATTCTTGCTATTTGCTCGGCAACGCTTGTTTTTACAGTTGTACTGGGACTTACATTTGAGTTTGCTCGTCAATTTAACGTGTATAACTATCGTCTTTTTTTCAAAAAATTGATTGGCCCTCTATGGGTTGTTTTTGAAGTTTTATACATATTGCTGTTTCTTCTTGTTTTAGGTGTAGTCAGTGCTGCTGCAGGAAATACCTTACAAGAACGCTTTGATATTCCTTCCTATATTGGCTTAATTTCGATGCCGTTTCTTGTTGCATTTTTTGTGCTTTTTGGGCGAATGATTGTTGAAAAAGCTTTAGCGTTCTGGTCTGTGCTGATGTATGGCGTATTTATCACTTATTTTGTGATTGTAACGGGACAATCTGACGTTGATTTATTTCAACAAACCACAACGGCAGATATTCAGTCTGGTTGGTGGATTGGGGGGCGCTATATGCCATGTATAACTTGGCGATAGCCCCAGGGCTTCTTTTTGCAACGCGTGAAATTGAAACTCGCCAGCAAGCTTTTATTTCTGCTGCCATAGCTGCTGTTGCGATTATGATTCCAGCATTACTTTTTCACATCAGTTTTGCTGTTGGCTATCCAGAAGTGTTAGATAAGCCTTTACCTAATTATTGGATGATTGAACAATATGCACCAGAGTGGTTGCTAGTGTTATTCATTATTGCTCTTTTTGGCACACTTATCGAAACAGGTGTCGGACTGGTTCAAAGTCTGATTGAACGCATTCCAGCCACCAATGATGATGCTAATCAAAAACCTTTGTTACGAGGTGTAATTGCTTTTTCAACTGTGTCTTTAGCGGCGCTATTAGGCACGTTGGGAATAGTGGACTTAATCGGTAAGGGCTATACCTTAATGTCTTATGGATTTGCTCTTGTTTATGTCATTCCTGTTTGTACCATTGGTGCGTACAAAATATTCAGAAATAAACACAAGCCTCATACATAAAAAAGTTTACATGTAATATTTCATATATACACTATTTCGCATATATTGGTTTGCGTGAAATATTAACATGACAAAACAACGAGTGCTGTTTCTGTGTACCGGAAATTCAGCCCGCTCGCAAATGGCTGAGGTGTTGTTAACACATCGTGCGGGTGATCGCTTTGAGGTTTACAGCGCAGGTACAGCGCCAGAAACCGTGGACGCTCGCGCTATTGATGCGCTTAATCGTTTTGGCGTTGATCCGGTTAATACCCGCCATCTTGTCGCAAATTCGATTGATGATTTTGCTGGGAAAACCTTTGATTATGTGATTACGCTTTGCGACCGAGCGGCAGATGAGTGTCGTAGTTATCATGGTGCGGGTAAACAGCTGGCATGGGATTTCCCCGATCCTAAATCGCGCCAAGGTAACCAGCCTTTTTTAATAACCTTGAATGAAATCAATAATCGGCTGACGATGTTTCTGCTGATTGAAAATACTGCAGACAAAGCATTACCAACTCCAACCCCCGCTTTACCACGACTTGATCCTACGGCTTTTTATAAATGCCTTACGGATGATATTCGCTTAAAAACCTTAATGTTGACCCATTACCATGGCGAGTTGTGCGTATGCGAGTTAATGCAAGCCTTGGCAGAAGACAGCCAACCTAAGGTTTCGCGTAATTTAGCCGTGTTAAAAAAAGCCAACATTATCAGTGATAGAAAACATGGTCAGTGGGTGTTTTATCGAATTAATGCCGAGCTGCCATTGTGGGCAAAATCTGTGATAGCCCAAACCACAGAAAATAATATTTCCCTCATCGCTGCGCCGCTGCAAAGACTGGCGCAGATGCAAGCTCGGCCAAGCAAGGCAAACTTTAGCAAGGCAAACTTTAGTAAGACGAGCTTTTGTAAGTAATTTTATATTAACGACTTATTTTATATTTATAACTTGTTTGAAAAGAAACAGCAGAGGATGTGCGAATGACAATTAAAATTGGTATTAACGGCTTTGGTCGTATGGGACGTTTAACAATGCGTGCGGCATTTGATTGGGACGAGATTGAAATCGTGCATATCAATGATCCCGCGGGCGATGCCGCAACCTTAGCGCATTTAATGACCTTTGATTCAGTGCATGGCCGTTGGCACCATGAAGCAAGCCACACTGAAGAAAATGAACATCAAGCCATACTGATTAATGGCAAAACAATTCCATGCACTCAAAATGTGGCCACTCAAGATACTGATTGGTCACAGTGTGATGTGGTTATTGAGGCGTCAGGCAAGATTAAAACCAAAGCTTTGTTGCAAGCTTATTTAGATCAAGGCGTAAAGCGTGTGGTGGTTACCGCACCCGTTAAAGAAGATGGTGTGCTTAATATTGTGATGGGTGTGAATGAAGCGTTATACAATAAAGACATCCACCCTATTGTTACCGCAGCCTCTTGTACCACCAACTGTTTAGCGCCTGTGGTTAAAGTTATCCATGAAAAAATAGGTATTAAGCATGGCTCAATGACCACCATTCATGACATTACCAATACTCAAACCATTATCGATGCGCCGCATCAAGACTTACGCCGCGCTCGTGCTTGTGGCACTAGCTTAATCCCCACAACCACTGGCTCAGCCACAGCGATTACCCATATTTTTCCTGAGCTAAAAGGTAAGTTAAACGGCCACGCGATTCGTGTGCCACTCACTAATGCATCCCTAACAGATTGCGTGTTTGAAGTTGAGCGTAAAACCGATGTGGCAGAGGTTAATCAGCTATTAAAGCAGGCGGCAGACAATGAGCTTAGTGGTATTTTAGGTTATGAGACCCGCCCGTTAGTGTCGATTGATTATAAAACCGATCCGCGCTCAAGTATTATTGATGCCCTATCAACCATGGTGGTTAATGACACTCAAGTGAAACTGTATGTCTGGTATGACAATGAGTGGGGCTATGCTAATCGCACTGCTGAGTTAGTGCGTATGGTTGGTTTGGCTGATAAAAACTAACATAAAGGTTATGAATTAATGGGGTTTTTATCGTTAAGCAATTTATCACCACAAATTAAGCAATACTTGGTGATAACAGGCAATTATTGGGCGTTTACGTTAACTGATGGTGCGCTGCGGATGCTGGTGGTACTGTATTTTCACCATTTAGGTTATAGCCCACTCAATATTGCCATGCTGTTTTTGTTTTATGAAATCTTTGGGGTGGTGACTAACTTAGTTGGTGGTTGGCTTGGGGCGCGTTTGGGGCTTAATAAAACCATGAATATCGGTTTAGGGTTGCAAATTATTGCTTTAACCATGTTAGTCGTGCCTGCTGACATGCTCAGCATTGGCTATGTGATGCTGGCACAAGCGCTGTCCGGTATTGCCAAAGATTTAAATAAAATGAGCGCTAAAAGCGCCATTAAACTCTTGGTGCCAGCGGGGCGGAGGGCAAGCTATATCAATGGGTTGCTATTCTCACTGGTTCAAAAAATGCCTTAAAGGGGGTGGGTTTTTTCTTAGGGGGATTATTACTGACCTTGCTTGAGTTCAGGGGGCTATTATTTTAATGGCCTCACTGTTGGCGCTAGTTTGGCTGTTTAGCTTAATTAGCCTTAAACAAGATTTAGGCAAAGCCAAGAATAAGCCTAAGTTTAAAGATTTGTTTTCAAAAAGCCGTTCAATCAATATTTTATCTGCAGCAAGAATGTTTTTATTCGGTGCCCGTGATGTGTGGTTTGTCGTGGCTTTGCCTGTGTTTTTAGCTGCGACCTTTAACTGGGATCACTGGTGGGTTGGCGGTTTTATGGCAAGCTGGGTGATTGGCTATGGTATTGTCCAATCATTAGCGCCTTATATTACCGGTAAAAATCATGGTCAAGTCCCCAGCGGGCGGGCAGCGGTATTGTGGGCAAGTTATTTAACCTTAATACCCGCAGCTATCGCACTGGCATTGCATCTGGATTTCTATGTGCAAAGCAGCATTATTATTGGCTTGTTAGTGTTTGGGGCTGTGTTTGCGGTTAACTCGTCTTTGCATAGTTATTTAATTGTGAGTTATGCCAGCAGTGATCAAGTGTCCCTTGATGTGGGCTTTTATTATATGGCTAATGCGATGGGGCGATTAATTGGTACAGTATTATCGGGGCTGGTGTTTCAGTTCTATGGTTTGGAAGCCTGTTTGTGGGTGTCTACTTTATTTGTTGCGGTCACTGCATTGATTTCAATTAAACTTCCTCAATTTAAATAACATAAAAAACTCGGGGGAGTGGCATTTTCATGGTCTAATGTGAGTTGAGTTAACCCTGTTAGCTCAGCTTATTGTTAGTCATAAAATTCACGCTAAGTTTCAGCATATGAAAATAATTAACGCAATTAAAAAAGAATGGTTTTTGGTGGGGATGGTTATCGCTATTATCTTGGCGGTCTTTTCTGCTGAGGTGGGGCGTTCGGGTGGAGTGCTTCATCTTGATCAGCTAACCGGTATTGGTGTTGCCATTGTTTTTTTTCTCCATGGTCTAAATTTATCGCCTCAAGCCATTAAAGCTGGGGTTTCGAATTGGCGATTGCATATTTACATTCAGTCAGCAACCTTTGTGGCTTACCCTATCTTATGGCTCATTTTTGGCAGTACATTTTTAGCTTATATGCCGGCGGCGTTAGCGTTTGGTTTTTGCTATCTTTTTGTGTTACCAAGCACCATTTCATCATCTGTGGCAATGACAAGTGTTGGCAAGGGCAATGTGCCCGCGGCTATTTTCAACGCTTCACTTTCAAGCATCATCGGCGTGTTAATTACGCCACTGCTTATTCGATTATTTATGAATCTTGAAGGTGCAGAACTCAATCTAATGGATTCTGTCATCTCTATCGCTAAGTTGTTGTTAATTCCTATGGTATTAGGGCAATTGTTGCGTCCTTTATTACTAAAGTGGATTGATAAACATAAATCAGTTATTGGCAAAGTGGATAAAGTGGTCATTATTTTGATTGTTTATAACGCTTTTTGTGACTCGGTGATCAACGGTATTTGGCGTGATTTTTCGGTAAGTTTGTTGGCGGCCTGTATCGCTATTTGTGTGTTGGTGATGTTATTCATGGTTCACTCTATTCAATGGGGGGCAAGGCGCTGTAATTTTTCTGTACCCGATGAGGTCGCAGCGGTATTTTGTGGCACCAAAAAAACCTTGGCAGCCGGTGTTCCTATGGCGCAGGTTATTTTTGGTAATGATCCTGGACTAGGGATGATGTTATTGCCGATTATGCTTTATCACCCAATTCAAATTTTTTACTGCGCTATGCTGGCCAATCGTTATGCCCGCCAAGCTCAATCAGTTTAAATTGCTCGGAAATATTTAGCATTATGTTATAGAATAGTTACTCCAATGCAACGCTGTTGATGTTAGTTGCCTTCCTCCTGTGGCGCAAACTACATGGGTGAAACGCTCAATAAAATGGGTTAAAAGAACATGATGAATCTATCAAGTATTAAAAAGCGTTTTGTATTGGCATCCTTGATGATGTGTTCTGGGGCGGCATATGCAGATGACATCAATATTTATACGTGGGAAGATTATTTTTCAGATGACATTATTGCTGAGTTTGAACAACAAACTGGTCATAAAATCACGCTAACTTATTATGATAGTGAGCCAGACCGAGACAATTTGTTACTGAGTGAGCAAGCGAAAAATTTTAATATCGTTTTGATTGATAGCTTGATGTTGGGCATCAACAATAGCAAACAGCCCATGTATCGTTTTTCTGAAACATCGATGCCAAGTATATCCAATCATAATCCTAAATGGCGTCAGGCATGTGGTGATGTAGGGATCCCTTATGCAAAAGGCACCATCGGAATAGCCTATCGAGAAAGTGTCAGTAAAACCCCTATTACTTCTTGGTCTCAGTTATTTACCCCACCAGCTGAGCATCAAAATAGAACCTTGATGATTAAAGATAATCTTGATACTGCCGCGGTTGCTTTGATTGCTAATAATTTACCCCCTTTTTCTGAAAACAAAGATGACTTAAAAGTGGCTTTTGATACTCTAAAACAACAAGAGCCCTACCTGTTAAGTTATCAATATCTACTCACCCATACCGCCATTAACCAAGATAAAAGCCGAGCTAGTTTAGGGATGGCCTACAGTGGTGATATTGCATCTATAACCAAAAATAGCGGCCAAACAGACTGGAAATACGTCGTTCCAGATGAGGGTACCTTGTTTTGGGTTGATTGCTTAGCAATACCATTTGAAGAGAATGCCACTGAAGCTACTTTATCTTTTTTGAATTATATTAACGATCCCCAAGTGGCAATTGCCGTAGCGGAAGAAATCTTGTTTTCTACCACTAACGATGCAGCGGTTAAGCTGGGCAGCGAAAGTTACTTATCTGATCCTGATTTATTTATTTCTTCAGACATTCAAGCACGTAGCAGTTTTTATCAGCCAGTGAGTGATGAGTCTATGCTGCTGCGTCAGCGAATGAACAATTTGTTAAAAGATAAGTAATAATGAAACTTAGAAAACGAATTAACTTAATTTTATTACCTGCAATTGCGGTAGTGTTTTTTACGTTTTCATTTTTCTTTTATCAATCTGTAAAATATAACCTTATCAACGCTACGCTGAGTGCTTTTTCACATCAATTTGAACGCATAGCAAGTAATGGGGTTGCCAAAGTTATTGCAGTTGAAAACATGATTAATTATCAACTACAAAGTAAAGAAGCTGCTGACTTATTTGAACGTGCTAAAAATGATGATACTGATATTCGGGTTAGCGCGCAGTTTTTAGATCGATTTATTAAATCGAGTGAAAGCGAGTACATTCAAGATATCGCGATTTTTGATTTAAGCAAGCGGCCTATCAGCTATGTGGATTTTGACGATCCGTTTACTGATGCCACGGTGACGGAATCAAGCGATTTTTTGATCAACAAAATTAATAATGCTATAGCCAGTAAAAGCCGCAAACGTATATTTGCTAATTATTATCAAATTGTTTCGACAGATTCTAAACCCTATCAATTGCAGTTATACCGTGTTTTCTCGCCTTACCTTTTAGTGTCAGAACCTTTATATAACTACACAGATGATTTAGTGGTTGTGCAAACCAGATTAAAACCAGATTATTTCAGAAACATTTTTAATCAAGATGTTAGTCAATATCAAGATTACCTTACCATTGAAATGTTTACCCACCCTTTAACAGAAAAAAGGCTTAATAATAGGATTGTTGTTGAACATGTTGAAGGTGATGATTCATATCATTTTGCTATCACCGTATTTAATGGCTTGGTAAATGTTAGCTTAAGCAAGCAATTTTTTGCCAAGCAATTGACAGAGTTAAAAATTCAAATTGGCCTAGCTGCGCTGGCCTTATCGTTATTTTGTTACCTTATTTTGCACTTACTTATTTACAAGCAAATTATTCGTCCCATAACTGAGTTAGCGCTAGGCATTAATGCCATACAACGAGGGGATAGTGAGGCGCTTATTCCGCTTGATACAGACGATGAGGTGGCTGAACTTAATAATAGTTATCTTGCCTTAATTGAGCGTATTCAACAGCTAGCCAATAATGATGAGTTAACCGGGCTGGCAAATAGGGCGCATTTCAACCGAGTATTAGATAAAAAAATGCATTCATCTAAGGCCGAAATAGGTACCTTAGGATTGCTGTTTATCGATTTAGATAATTTTAAATATGTTAATGACAACTTTGGCCACGAGGCCGGTGATCGTGTATTGGTGACATTTGCGAATAGATTGACCAATTCGTTAAGAAAAACCAATCGTGCCAAAAATAAATTTCAACGCCAGTGTGTTGCCCGCTTAGGTGGGGATGAATTTGTAGTATTACTAGAAGGGCTTCCCGTGGTTGATGATCTAAAGGTCATCGCCAAGCGGATTATTGCCTTGTTTGAGGATGGATTTGAGGTTGACGGTAAAACCTATGATGTTCATGCCAGTATTGGCATAGCATTCCAACAAGGTAATAAATGTAAAGCGGATGCATTTTTACAACAGGCTGATAGCGCCATGTATGCCGCTAAAAATGGCGGTAAAAATAATTATTGTATTTATGATGATTCTTTAGATAACCAGCTAAAAGAGCAGAAGTATATTGAATCTGAAATTGTAAAAGCATTACGTGAAAATTCCTTCTATTTAGTATTCCTTCCTTCTTATGAAACAGCAACTCTTGCGGTAAAGGGTTTTGAAGTTTTACTGCGGGCACCGGAGTTAAATAAAAAGGGTATTGGGCCAGATAAGTTTATTGCGATTGCTGAGCAAAGCGATTTAATTACAAAAATTGATTTATGGGTTATTGCTGAAGCCTTGACTAAGTTGGCAACTCTTAGACGCTTGCAGGAATTTGATGGTACGTTAGCAATCAATATATCTTCCCGAGAGCTGTTTAATGACAGCTTTGTTGCTGAGGTATCAGCCTTGATGCTGCAACACAAAATACCGCCATATAAGGTGATATTTGAAATATCTGAGGCATCTTTATTAGTTGAAAATAACAAGGTATTGATTAATCTCACCAGATTAAAAGCCCTAGGGATAAAAATAGCCATTGATGACTTTGGGGTAAATTATTCCGCTTTTAGTCATTTAAATCATTATCCGTTGGATTCGTTAAAAATTGATCGTTCATTCCTGTTGCAAATGCAAGGCGTTCAAGTGGGTAATAAACCACTAATAGACATTATTTATGACCTTGCCAATATTCATGGTTTAGATGTGGCTATAGAAGGGGTACAAAGCGAGAAAGAGCTGGATCATGTTAAAAAATTAGGCTGCAATACGGTACAAGGGTTTTATTTGTCAAAGCCATTAGAGTGGCACCAAGCTCAGGCGCTGGTTAATAAAACCAATGTGAGCTATTTTCCAAGCAATAAAACGAGTTAAAACAAGTTTTTATGTTGAAGATCTTGCCTTTAAATTGGAATATTAATGAATATTGCGTTGTTTGATTTTGATGGCACGATAACCACAGAAGATAGTTTCAGTGCATTTATCTTTTATGCCACGCCCAAGTTGCGACTTTGGTTTGGTATGCTGTTGTTATTTCCTTTTATTCTGCTGTACAAACTTGGCTTATTTCCAGCGGCCAAAATACGCCCAATGATAACCTTTGTTGCTTTTTGGCGGCGCAATGTTGCCCAGGTGGCGATGTTAGCGCGAGATTATGTCGATCAACATTTACTGTTAATAATAAGGCCACAAGCACAACAGCGAATTGACTGGCACAAGCTGCAAGGGGATAAAATTATTGTGGTGTCGGCCTCCATTAGCCCTTATTTGTCTATTTGGTGCCACCAGCAAGGGATTGAGTGTATCTGTAGTGAGTTGACCATAAACCGTCATCGCTATACGGGACGCTATAAAGATGGCGATTGTCATGGTGACAACAAAGTCAGTGCTGTTCATCGTGTGGTTAACTTAAGCCAATTTGAGCGCATTTATGCCTATGGTGATACCGATGAAGACATTCCTATGCTGGCATTGGCAGATGTTGCATATTTTCAGTGGCAAAAACAGCCTTAACGCTACAATGACTCATTAGCTATTTTATTAGCCGCTTAATCGTCAGTTTGGCGTTGTTCAATGGCTATCATTTGTTGGTTAATTTTTTCAGCTTCAGCGGTAAGCATTGAATAGCTTCTAATATCTCCTTTACGCTGGGCATGCATGGCTTGTTCAAGCTTGGCTTCATATTGTTTATTGAGTTTTTTGATGGGATCTTTGTTAAAAAATGAAAACATACCTATCTCTTTTGTTGACCTAAGCTTTGCTGCTCAGAGTAATTAGATAGTGTTGATACGCAGTTCAAAAGGTTTTGGTTGTTATGGTGATTAATATTATCCAGATAACGCTGGTGGCGCAGTGGATTTCAGATGTTTTAACTGCAACGAACCTTGCGCTTCTCCTGCTAGAGAAGCTTCTGATTGATTTATTTGCTGCCGTTTACCTTTAAAGCATTAGTCTTTAACAGAGGATTTTATATTTAGGTCGCGTTAAAAAAATGGCTAGCTCCCTGCGATGCTAGTCATTTTGCTGGGGATTTATCTTTAAATATCAGATTATTCAGATGTTGGGGTTGAGTTTTAGAGCTTGTTTTGCATAGGTTGGCGAGCAAATGGATGGTTCCCCAATCTACAGCAATAAAGTGATGACAACTGGATACTGTTACGCTCTCCTACCTTCAATATTAATGCACTGACCTGTGATTAACTCACTGTTGTCTGAAGCCAAAAATAGCGCTAACGCAGCCACATCTTTGGGCGTAATACGGTGCTTTATCGACATTGACTCCATCCACTTTTGTTCTTCTTGCTCGGTTAACCAACTTGATAGTTGTTTTTCTGTTGTAACCCATCCGGGTAAAATGGCATTGACACGTATCCTATATTCAACAAATTCTTTTGCCAGCGAACGAGTCATTCCCATTAGCTCCATCTTTGCTGTGACATATCCGGTCATTTGCTGTGAGCTAATTAAGGCAGTGATTGAGCTGAAATTATAAATGCTGCCACTGGTGTATTGTTTCATGATTTTAAAGGCTGCTTGAGAAGCGAAAAGGCAGGTTCTAAATTGACTTGCATGCATCTATGCCATTGGTCTGCTGAGATATTCTCAACGTTATGGCGCGAGTCGTCAGCAAGATTGATAATAAGTACATCTAGGGCGCCAAAGTGAGCGGCTGCTTCATCAATGGCAATTTGTAACATACAGTTTTAAATCAAATGGATTCTCTCATTTGAGAGAGGAACGAGGCGGTAAGCTGGTCAGTGGCTTGGCTATTTATGTCGATAAAGGCAACCTTAGCTTGCTGCACCAGTGATAAAAATGACTTTTCCTTTTTAGTTTTTGATATTGGGTCTAACTATTCAAGTTATGTTCCATCCCTTGTTGTATTGGTCGAATACGATTGCCATTACCAACTCAGCTTTTCTAGCATCCATAGTGGGTTAATATTTTTGATAATAATGGAGCTGAAAGGGTTAAACGCCCACTTCTTACCACTCATTTGACATTAAAACAAAATTATAACATAGATGTGTTTAAATATGATATAACAGATTTATGTACTCTCAACTTGGACTTTTACAGGCATGGCCAGCGCACCCCGACAGAATTTAACCCATCAACTAACTCACGATCTTGGTGTAGCAATCGTGCAAGGTGTTTATCCTATTGGTGAGGGGTTACCCTCTGAAGCTGATTTGTGTGTCGAGTATGATGTTAGCCGCAGCTCTACTCGCGAAGCGGTCAAAATGCTGTCTGCTAAAGGTTTAATCACTTCTCGTCCTAAACAAGGCATTAGAGTGATGCCTGAAAGTCACTGGAATATGTTTGATACAGATGTTCTACGTTGGATATTAAGTAGTAAACCTTCTTTATCTTTACTCAAAGAATTCACCCAGGTGAGAGTGGCACTAGAACCGCAAGCGGCTATGTTAGCCTCAATGAATGCTACCGATGAGCAGTTAGATAATATTGCTAAAGCCTTAGAGCGTATGGCTGAAGCCGATCAAGGTTTAGATGATCCGCTAGAAGCCGATATTGCTTTTCACACCAGCATTTTAAGTGCCAGTGGTAATCGTTTTTTTGTGCAGTTAACCGAGTTTATTAGTACAGCATTGCGAGTGAGTATTCGCTACACCAATAAAATTAAAGGGGTGGCTGGCACTGATGTTGCAAAGCATGCCGAAATTTATAATGCAATTAAAATGCGTAATCCTGTGTTAGCCCAAGCAGCGGTATCGATGATTTTACAAGAAGCTCTAGAGTTGATTGAATCTAGGCTTTAATTCTTATCTTTATTCGTGATGAGTGCTGACCATTGATATAGCCCAGACACAAAAAATGCACCTCAATTTAAGGTGCATTTTTGTATTAATGAAAAGTAAGCCTTGCTTAAACTTGTGTTAACTCGAATATGAGTGATGTTTGAGGAAAGGTGATTGGCAACTGCATACCAATTAACATCAGTGCCTCACCTGTAAATATTTGGCCTTCAATCACATCTAACACATTATCCGAGTATTCAAATAACTGCGTTGGCCACAATTTAGTGATTTTATATTTCGCCTGTGAGTTTAACCCTGCAAAGCGATATTTTGGCGGATTGGTGCGTGGAGGTTCTTAGATGCTGTTGTAGGCAAATAATGCCTGACTTGCATCAGCAGCAATTCGCAGCAACCATCAATAATGCCAAGGGAACTTAGAAAAGTCTTGGTCACGTTTTTCTAAAAAGGCATCACGGCCTTCTTGCGCTTCCTCGGTACCGTAAGCTAAACGAGTGGCTTCACCAGCAAATAATTGCTGCCCTACCAAGCCATCATCAGGCAAGTTAAAGCCATATTTTAGCATACGCATGGCTGTTGGAGATTTACTGTTAATTTCTTTCGCCCAGTTTAACGCTTCAGTTTCAAGTTCAGCATGAGGAATAGAGCGGTTAACCATCCCCATATCAAAGGCTTCATCAGCTGTATAATTAAAGCCTAAGAAGAAGATTTCACGGGCGCGTTTCTGGCCAATCATTTTGGCTAAATATGCGCTGCCATAGCCTGAGTCAAAACTGCCCACATCAGGATCGGTTTGTTTAAAAATAGCATGCTCTTTAGAGGCTAAGGTGAGATCGCACACTACATGTAAGCTATGACCACCGCCAACAGCCCAACCAGGTACCACAGCTATCACGACTTTTGGCATAAAGCGAATTAGACGTTGCACTTCTAAAATATGCAAACGACCCATTCTTGCAACATCAGGCTTACCTTCCTCTGCTCCTTCGTATTTATAGCCATCTTTACCACGGATGCGCTGATCGCCTCCGGCACAGAAAGAGTGTTGGCCTTTGGCCGATGGGCCATTACCGGTAATTAATACACAGCCCACATCTGACCACTGACGGGCATGATCTAATGCTGTGTAGAGTTCATCAACCGTTTTGGGGCGGAAAGAATTAAGACAATCAGGACGGTTAATTGCAATCCTAACAGTGCCTTGGTCTTTAGCTCGGTGATAAGTGATGTCTTCAAAGTTGAATCCCTCAACGCTATCCCAAAGCGTCACGTCGAAAGTATCAGAAACCTGTTTGGTCATAATAAGCTAGCCTTTTTCAATGTAATCTTTAAAGGCTAGGCGTTATTAATTCTTAGGTCAATCGGGTAAGCGGAAAACCGTTAATTAAATCTTGTCACAAATGAACTGCAAATTGTCTTTGCTAAATACGGGGTGGGTTATTTTGCTACCTTGGCAGTATTCTTGTTTAAAATCAGCAATTGCTTCGTTTGAGGTAAATGTACCGTCTAATTCTCTAATTTCGATAGTTGATAAACGCTCATAAATTAGGTTTTTAATTTTCTGTGGAGCTTGCTCACTAATTTTTTGAATTTTGGTGCCTGTCATTGAAGACAGTTTTTTGTCAGCAGCTGAAAAAAAGCTTTGAACATACTCAATGGGTTCATCCAATTTATCGGTCTCAGTAGCAAAGTAATAAATTATCCCACCAATGATAGCTAAACCTATCCAACCTCTCATTTTTTTGCCCAAGTTAGTGTTAGAAAGGTATATACTATTCTAGTTTTTATGTAATGTTAATGTAGTAAGGCTGTAAAATGACAATGGAATCTAAACCCAAGGATTTTTCAAAACAATCTCGCATTAAGATTCACCAGCCAGATGCCAGTAAAGCCGACCGCTTTAATCCTCGAAATCGTATATATGTTCGTGCCGTTGATGGTATTTGGAGCACCTTGCGCAGACGAATGGGATGGATAGCCTTATCCTTCTTTCTTATTCTACCCTGGATCCCATGGGGTGACCGTCAGGCGGTGTGGTTCAATCTAGCTGAACAAAAGTTTCATGTTTTTGGACTTACTATTTGGCCGCAAGATCTTACACTTTTAGCAGCACTATTTATGATTGCTGCTTTTGGCTTGTTTTTTGTCACAACCTATCTAGGTAGGGTTTGGTGTGGTTATACCTGCCCCCAAACCGTATGGACGTTTATCTTTATTTGGTTTGAAGAAAAACTTGAAGGCGCGCGTAACAAGAGGATTAAGCTAGATCAAATGCCCTGGAGCTTTGATAAGTTATGGCGTAAAAGTGCCAAACATACGGCATGGCTATTAATTTCCTTACTCACCTCCATGACGTTTGTATCTTACTTTGTTCCAAGTGCAGAAGTCTATATCGATGTATTCACCCTAAATGCTAGCGGTGGAGTGTACTTCTGGGTGGTGTTCTTCACATTAGCGACTTATGGCAATGCTGGTTGGATGCGAGAAATCATGTGTCTTCACATGTGTCCCTACGCACGATTCCAATCTGCCATGTTTGATAAAAACACTTTTATTGTCGGTTATGATGCGTCTCGCGGTGAAACCCGGGGACCACGGTCACGTAAAGCGGATCCAAAAGCCTTGGGTTTAGGTGACTGTATTGACTGTGACTTGTGTGTGCAGGTATGTCCAACCGGTATTGATATTCGCAATGGTTTACAATACGAGTGCATTAACTGTGGTGCTTGTATCGATGCTTGCGATACCACGATGGAACGAATGGGCTATGATAAAGGGCTCATTAGTTACACAACCGAAAATAAACTTGATGGTATTAAAGAGAGCGTACTTAGACCTAAGTTAGTAGGTTATGGTGTCGTATTAACCGTCATGATTCTATTGTTCATCTATGCTAGTGCTACTATTGCGCCGGTTAGAATGGATGTTATCCGTGACCGTAATGCTCTGTATAGAGAAAACAATCTTGGTGAGATTGAAAATACTTTCACAATTAAAATCCTCAATAAGACAGAAGCAAAACATCAATATCAATTAAGTGTAGAAGGTATAGATAATGCTAAATGGATAGGACCGCAAACAGTCGATATTGATGGTGGTGAAGTATTAACCCTCCCAATTAGCGTCGCGGTAGATCCCGTTGAGTTAAAAAGAAGCGTTACCAATATAAATATAGTTGTAAAGTCCGAAATAGATGGTGAATTAGTGACAACAACTCAGGAAACACGCTTCTTTGGTAACTAGTTTTCTAAAATGTAGTCGGCTAAAGTGCATCTAAACGGGCAAAATAGTTCCATTTTTGCCCGTTTAGATTAAAAAAGATGCCATCAGCTTTATTTTTGCAAAAAACTTCAAAAAAGCCCTTGCGCTAAAAACTTATCTGCCTATAATGCGCATCCACTGACACGGCAGACAGCAATAGCCAACACCGAGCCAGCCTGATTTGATTAGCAAATAAGCAATCAAATTAAGGCGAAAAGAAAGTTTGAAAAAACACTTGACGCCAACACGGGAAAGCGTAAAATACGCAGCCCAAGCCAACGACCTAGCGTCAACGGCCGCTAAGCGAAGGTTAATTCTTTCGGCATTAGTAACGCTCTTTAACAAACTAAACAAGAAATCTGTGTGGACATTCACGGGTATTGAGTTATTCGAAATTGCTTCTTAGGAAGCAATCAAAAATTTAAACTCAATGTCTTCTCTCTTAAATGAGAATGATGAATGTTCATAGCAATATGTACAAAAGACTTTGTTAACTTCGGTTGATAAAGCAATCAGAATTCATTGAGCCGAGACTTAGTCTCAAAAAACTTTAATTGAAGAGTTTGATCATGGCTCAGATTGAACGCTGGCGGCAGGCCTAACACATGCAAGTCGAGCGGCAGCGGGAAGATAGCTTGCTATCTTTGCCGGCGAGCGGCGGACGGGTGAGTAATGCCTAGGGATCTGCCCAGTCGAGGGGGATAACAGTTGGAAACGACTGCTAATACCGCATACGCCCTACGGGGGAAAGGAGGGGACCTTCGGGCCTTC
>NZ_CP050313.1:0-177500 GCF_011765625.1 Shewanella aestuarii | reverse complement strand
GTACAAAATCACCATAACGGCTAGTCATAAACTCAACGATTTCATCGTCTGACTTCCCTTCATCGACCATTTCATATACCTCTAAACGTAAGTCTTGGGCAACCGGTGAATTGGAATCAATTAGGTTTTGATTTTGACATTGCGGACAACGCAATGAATGCGCTAATGAAAGCGCACGTTTCTGATTACTGTCAGATTTAAACTCATAAGTATCAACAGGTGTTGCCAATAACGTGTTGCTAAATAGCAAACCTACTATAAAGACAATTGTTAAACTCACTTGCTTCATGAAGTCGCTCCTTCGGCTTTAGCTTCGGCTTGTAACTGTTGAACCATTGGGTACAGTGTGTTTTGCCAAATATTTTGATCAATTGGCCCTGCATAACGGAATCGAATAATGCCGTTATGATCCACTACAAATGTTTCAGGCGCACCATAAACACCAAGGTCTAAACCTAAGCGTCCGTCTTTATCAAAGAAGTTAGTGGTATAAGGATCACCTTCTCGCTTTAACTCTTTAATAGCCGCAGCACGATCATCACGGTAATTAATACCATACATAGGTACAATATTACGGCGAGATAGCATAGTTAAAAAGGGATGCTCGTATTTACATGCTGGACACCAAGTGGCCCAAACATTCAACAGTGCAACTTGTCCTTTCATATCTGCTTCGGTCAACATCTCACCTGGAGTTTCAAGTCTCTCAAGTTGGAAAGCCGGTATCGGCTTTCCTTCTAATGCTGAATCCAACTGTTGAGGATTAAGAAATAAACCTTGATATAAGAATATTCCCATTACCAAAAATATCGCTAGTGGTAAAAACAGCACCAACTTTTTCATAAACTCTCCGTAATTATGCCGTTGCTAACTTTGCTTTTGCTTCGGTTTCAGTTGCGACTTTCTTTACACGATATCGCTTATCTGATGCTGCGATAAAGCCACCCACCATCATGAAAATTGAACCGAACCAAATCCAACGCACATAGGGTTTGTAATTTAGACGTACGGCAAATTCTGTAGTACTGATTGGATCGCCCATGGTGATATAGAGGTCACGGAACAAGCCCCAGTCGATACCTGCTTCAGTCATGTCCATTGTACGGACATTATACTGGCGACGGTCCGGCTTTAACAAGGTGACATACTTATCGTCTTGATAAACTTCAATTTGGCCCTGTTGCGCTGTGTAGTTTGGACCAACAACATTTTTAGTCTCAAGATATTTAAAGGTATATCCTGCTAATTCTTGGCTAACACCAGGCCCCATACGAACGCTGCGCTCAACTGAGTAGTTAGACACCATGGTTGCGCCAACAACAGAAACAGCGATACCTAAATGTGCAATGATCATTCCTGCTTGGCTACGACCAATACGATTTAAGCTGATCGCGCCATCTTTATCTTTCACCATACCGTAAGCAGCTCGGAATGTTGCTAAGGTAACCCACATGGCAGCAGCCATACCACAGGCAACCCAAATATTGAATTCACCACCCATCATAAATGGCACAGCTGAACCAAATAGAATTGCAACAATGGCTGGGATCAATAACTGACGTTTGATCTCGCCTTGCTTAGATTTTTTCCAACGAATAATTGGACCAATTCCCATAAAACCAAAAAGCACTAATACGATTGGTACAAATACGGCATTGAAATATGGAGGTCCTACCGAGATTTTACCCATGCCTAAAGCATCGATAAGTAACGGATATAAAGTACCAAGTAACACTGTACCCGCTGCAACAGTTAGTAAGACATTACATACCAGCAACATGGTCTCTTTCGATTTCAAATCAAATCGTGCAGGACTGCTCATTTCACTGGCTCGGAATGCGAATAGAGTCAGTGAACCACCAATAGCGATTGCAAGTAAAAGTAGAATAAACATACCCCGACTTGGATCAGCTGCAAAAGAGTGGACAGAAGTCAATACGCCTGAACGGACAATGAAGGTACCTAACAAACTTAGTGAAAAAGCGAAGATTGAAAGTAAAACTGTCCAGTTACGGAACGCGCCACGCTTTTCAGTAACCACTAAGGAGTGGACTAAAGCAGTACCAATTAGCCAAGGCATAAACGATGCGTTTTCAACTGGATCCCAGAACCACCAGCCACCCCAGCCGAGTTCGTAATAAGCCCACCATGAACCAAGAGAAATACCACCGGTTAAGAATACCCAAGCAGCTAATGTCCATGGACGAGACCAACGAGCCCATGCAGAATCAAGGCTACCGCTCATTAACGCAGCGATAGCAAATGCGAAACTTACAGAGAAGCCCACATAACCAAGATATAGCATAGGTGGATGGAAGATTAGTCCAACATCTTGCAGCATTGGATTTAAATCTCTTCCTTCCATTGGAATTGGGAATAATCGTTCAAATGGGCTAGAAGTTAGCAACATGAATAGTGTAAAACCAACAATAATCATTGCTAATACAGCGAGAACGCGCGCTGTGAAAACTTCTTCTAAGCCTTTACTGAATAAAGCAACAGCTGCTGCCCAGACAGATAATGAGAATACCCAAAATAATAACGACCCTTCATGACCACCCCATACAGCAGCGATTTTGAAGAAGATAGGAAGCTGAGAATTTGAATGATGAGCTACATAAGCAACAGAGAAATCATCAACAGCAAAGCTATAACCAAGCGTTATTACTGAAACAAAGATAAAAAAGAACATGCCGTAAGTAAGTGGCCAAGCATATCTGACCAAATACGGATCTTTCTTGAACGAACCGATTAATGGAACACTGGTTAAAAGGATGGCAAACGCCAAGCCTATAATCAGTGAAAAATGTCCAATTTCTGGAATCATGGGTATTCCTTAGTTAAATAAACATTGATTTGATTTTTACAAACCACGTTAAGTTTCATATGAGCATATCCGAATATACGCACATTAGCTTAAACGAATTTTAAAACATTCTAGAGCTTGCTAGTGCTGATGTCTGCCACTTTCGTGTAAAACTGGGTTACTTGTCTCATTATCAGTTCCAGTAATGATCTAAAAACAACTGATTACAATATCAATGTCTATGACTAACAAACTGTCTGATAGTTTCTACAAATTTACATCTGGTAACTAAATTGTGAACCAGTGCTCAACTATCAGGATTGCGTTTTATATCTCTCTTATATTACTGTTCAATGAATAATCTTTACGTATAATCGAGCACTCAAGCTCAGCGGAGTTCCGCTTTCCTATAAACTAAAAGTGAATATTGAAACGATGACCACATTTTGGATTTTTATCGCGCTTGTCCTCATCATCAGTTTAATTATGATTTGGGTGCCCCACTTCCGTCAGCAAAAAATGCTACAAGCAGAAGAGTCGGGAGTGCGTAAACAAACGAACCTCGAGCTATTCAATGAACGGCTATCTATCCTAGAGAAGGAATTAAAAGAAGAGTTACTTGATCAAACTGAATTTGATGCTTTAAAACAAGAACTCGAAATTAGCCTGCTGCAGGATATGAAGCATAAAGGTGATGACTCACTTAGCGCCGCAAAACCTAAAAGCATTTTATGGCCATCGTTAATGACAGTTGCAGTGGTTGCATTAGCTGGCTATTTTTACCAACAGCTTGGTGCATACAACGAACTTTCAAACCCTCCTCAAGCCCAAAGTCCACATCAAGGTATGACGGCTGAACAAATCATGGCTCAGCGTGTACAAATGATGGAAGCACAGGTTCAGCAACAACCTGAAAATAGCCAAGCTTGGTTTAGTCTGGGTCATGCTTATATTTCATCTAGTCAGTACTCTTTAGCGATTGCAGCGTTTGACAAAGTGATGGAACTCGTTGGCACTCACGCAGAATTATTAGGGCCTAAAGCCACGGCAATGTACTATCAAAATAATCAAAAAATCACCCCAGCTATTCAAGCAATCATTGACCAATCTTTGGCGCTAGATGCTCAAGATCCCTCAACGTTATTGCTCGTCGGCATGGATGCATTTTTCAATGCTCAATACCAAAATGCAATTGATGCATGGCAATTAATCCTAGATAGTAACCGTCAGGATGTTGATCGAACCGCACTAATGAATGCTATTGCGTCAGCAAAAATGAGCATGCAATCTGAAACGGGCGTAATGCCGAACGATGATAATCACAATCCGATGAAAAAACCTGCTCAAACACAACCGGCGGCCGCTACAGCTAAAACAGTCAATGTGGTTGTTCAAATTTCGCCTGAGTTAGCAGATAAAGTTGCTGCCACTGATGAGGTATTTATTTTTGCACGCGCAACCACAGGACCAAAAATTCCTTTAGCTGCAACGAAAGTAAGTGCAAGTGCATTACCATTAACCGTTACACTAGATGACAGCTCCTCAATGGGTAGTGATGTAACACTTAGCAGCGCAAATGAAGTTGAAATTATTGCTGTACTATCTAAGCATGGCAGTGTGAAACCGCAAACAGGAGACATTAAAGGCGTTATCGATGCTGTAAAAGTTGGCCAGCAAGCAACACTCACATTAAACACTTTGGTTCAATAACCACTAAATTGATGATTAATTATTGTTAATCAACCCAAAAGCCACATATAAATGTGGCTTTTTTGTGCCAGCTACAAGGTAAAACCGCACAATTTAACCCACTACAGACATAAAAAAACCGGCTGCTTAGCCGGTTTTTACATTCTTAAGAAGAATTACTTAGACATGAACTCAATTGCGTTCTTGTAATCTTCATCAGAACAATCAGTACACATACCGCCTGGTGGCATAGCATTTAAACCAGACTTAACTGATGTTACTAATGCATCCATCCCTTTTGCTAAGCGAGGCTCCCAAGCTGCCACGTCATGAGACTTTGGCGCACCAGCAACACCCATACTATGACATACTTGGCATGCCTTGTTATAAACAGCTTCACCTTCTTGAGCAAATACATTTGCAGACAAAGTTAATGCAGCTACTGCAGTCATTGCTAACAATTTTTTCATGTTCAACGTTCCTAAATTGCAAATACTTACAAAGCTTATCTCTGCCGTGTCATTTTTGAAGGCAGACTAATGTTTTAGCGTGGGTAGATTACTACATACGGCAAGAAAACTCACCTTTTTGTGATAATTATCTCAACTTGATGTTGAAATAAAAATCATAAGGTAAGATTAATTAATATATTAGGAAATGATGAAAAAGTTCAAAGTTTATTAATATTATTGGAACTAGCTCAAATAGCTCAAACATAATTTCTAGCAAAGGTAACTGCATAATACTGTTTATGTTAATATCTTTCAGCATATATAGCAGTCGTAAACAGAGGGTTCAGTGACAAAAACAACATCTACCACCCCCTTGATCAGTGCTCACAACTTAACCTGTATTCGAGAAGAACGTGTTTTATTTGACGAACTCAGTTTCAATATCAATTCAGGGGATATAGTACAAATTGAAGGTCCTAACGGGGCAGGCAAAACAAGTTTATTACGCATTCTAGCCGGGCTATCTCGCCCCTATGCGGGTGATGTTAAGTATCTCAATGACAACATTACTCACTCAAGGGATGAGTTTAACGAGGCACTTTTATATATCGGACATTTAGCTGGCGTAAAAAGCGAGTTAACTGCAGAGGAAAATCTTAACTTCAATTTAAGAATCAGTGGTTATGATAATCACAATACTTCTGACATATTAGCAAAAGTGAATTTAAGCGGGTTTGAAGAGGCACTTGCAGGGCATTTATCTGCGGGACAACATCGCAGAACAGCCTTAGCAAGAATGTGGCACACCAACTGTAAAATTTGGATCTTGGATGAACCATTTACAGCCATTGACAAAAAAGGTGTTGAAGAATTAGAAAAATTATTCTTAACACATGTAAGCAATGGCGGGTGCGTGATAATGACAACTCATCAAGATATGAGTTTAATTACCGAACCACGACTGCGTAAAATCAAACTTGATTACCGTTTCATATAAGGTGCTGAAATGAACAGAGGCATAAGCTATACCAGTGCATTTATCACCCTTTTGCAGCGTGATTTGAAAATTGCAATTAGACATCGGGGAGATATTTTTAACCCGTTACTATTTTTTATTTTGGTTGTAACACTATTCCCACTTGGTATAGGACCAGAGCCACAAGTATTAACTCGTGTTGCACCAGGTATTATTTGGGTATCAGCATTGTTGGCATCAATGTTGTCGTTAGAACGCTTATTTAAAGCAGATTATAATGACGGCAGCTTGGAACAAATGTTATTGAGTCCACAACCACTAGTAATCTTAGTATTGGCAAAAGTCTTAGCTCATTGGATTTTAACAGGAGTACCTTTGATCTTGGTTGCACCGCTTCTTGCAGTATTACTTCATCTAGATGCAAACAGTTATGGAGCATTAATGGCTACTCTTGCGCTAGGCACTCCAGTGTTATCATTATTGGGTGCGATTGGTGTGGCATTAACCGTTGGTCTCCGCAAAGGCGGGGTATTGCTAAGCTTGCTAATTTTACCTTTATACATTCCAGTATTAATTTTTGCGACAAGCGCAATCGATGCCGCTGGACTTAATTTACCTTACACTGGTCAACTCGCTATTATTGGCGCCATGTTGGTCGGATCGTTAATCTTGGCACCATTTGCTATTGGTGCATCATTAAGAGTGAGTACAAACTAAATGTGGAAATGGCTTAATTCATACGCTGATCCAGAGCGTTCTTACAAACTTGCTGGTACTTTGCTTCCTTGGTTTGCATGTTTAGCAATCGCAATGATTGGAGTAGGTACTACTTGGGGTTTACTATTTGCTCCAATGGATTACCAGCAAGGCGATAGTTTCCGTATTATCTACATTCATGTACCAGCTGCTTCTATGTCTATGGCTGCCTATATGGGCATGGCTACAGCATCTTTTATTGGTATCGTATGGCAAATTAAAGCTGCGGATTGGGCCGCTGCATCGATTGCACCAATTGGTGCCGTCATCACTTTCATTGCTTTATTTACCGGTTCTGCTTGGGGTAAACCCATGTGGGGGACCTGGTGGGTATGGGATGCTCGCTTGACATCTGAATTAGTATTGTTATTTCTTTATCTGGGCGTTATTGCACTTTATGCATCCTTTGAAGATAAGGTTTTAGCTGCAAGAGCAGCAGGTATTTTAGCCATAGTTGGCGTAATTAATATCCCTATTATCAAGTACTCAGTTGAGTGGTGGAACAGCTTACATCAACCTGCAACGATTAAAATTACCGAAAAGTCTACAATGACAGGCGACATGCTTTACCCACTACTAATTAACATATTCGGTTTTGGGATGATGATTGGCGCCATAACATTAGTTAGATTTAGATCTGAAGTCCTTGCACGTAACGCTATGCGTCCTTGGGTTAGGGAATTAGCAATACAAGAGGTAAGCAAATAATGCAATTTGATTCAATTAGCGATTTTTTCAATATGGGGGTTATGCCTTCTTTGTATGGCTAGCCTATGGTGTCAGTTTTTCAAGCTTAGCAGTACTCATTATTATGAGTGCTCGCAGAAAACGTAAAGTACTAACAGAAATTGCAGCCAAAATGGCCCGCGAAGCAAGACTTAAAGAATCAAGAGGTAATAAATCGTGAATCCTAGACGAAAAAAAAGACTCACTCTAGTAGTGGCATTAATCGCGGGTGTTTCATTAGTTGCATCACTGCTTTTATATGCGCTTAACTCAAACTTAAATTTATTTTATACCCCATATGAAATTGTTAACGGTAAGAATGACACTGGCGTTAAGCCTGAAGTAGGTCAACGGATACGCGTTGGCGGGATGGTGACGGTCGGGTCAATGATCCGCGATCCTGAAAGTTTATACGTTGAATTTGCAATTCATGACGCAGCCGGTGGTGAGATCATTGTAACCTTTGATGACTTATTACCGGACCTATTTCGTGAAGGTCAAGGTATTGTTGCTCAAGGCGTGTTGATAGAATCAGGTAAACTCGAAGCAACCGAAGTATTAGCAAAGCATGATGAAAACTACATGCCTCCAGAAGTTGCTGAAGCGATGGGACAAACTCATCAGAAACTGGAGTATCCAGAGCAAGAGAAATCTAAAGGGTATAAATACCAGTAGAGTTTTACTTAAATCCCCAAATGCCAATCTTTTGATTGGCATTTTTTTACCTCAAATTTGTAGTCATAAGCTATCGTAATCTAATTATCTTACTCATCCACCTATAGATTAAGCCGAATCTGATTAAATATACACTTAGCTGACACGAGAAGGTTTGACAATTACATCAGAGTTACGGCGACGACCAAAAATTATCATGCTTCATAGCAATCACTATAACCTTCGTAAACCTTGCAAACCTATACAAAGGCTATTGCATTACCAACTAAAACAAAGCATCAGAAGACGAGGTAATTGTTTATGCAATGTATCAATAGAGCAAATTTTTGATATTTAAAAACTGAATAGATACTAACATCCGACTATCCAAGTTTGAATGAAGCTAAGATATAAATTGTAAAAATACTATGAGTTATGACACTCAGATAAAGTCACATCAGTAAAAGAGTAACCAATACATAATTCGCCAGCATAAATCTCAACTGATAGTGGAAGTAACCCATCAATGATTTTTGCACCATCAAGATAGATTTAAACCGTAAATTGCATGAATTAAGGCTATTCAGTAAGGCTCAATCAATGTTGAAAATTCAGGTGATATTTTATGAGATGATACCCGTCTGAGCATATCTCAAATCAAGCTGTCAGCAAATGAGCCAGTAAAATACCGACAAGTTGATGTCGTTTATAGAAAAGTTAGGCTTGTGTATCAAAGCTATATTTATCAAATTGCAGAGGAATACTATTTTAAGAAAATTCAAATGCCAGCCGAGTTAATATGCGCAGACCTGACAGACTAGTTTATCCTCCAATAGCATAGATAACAAACGCCTAGGAAGGAAGTTAATGCTCTATTGATAGGACACTCAAGGCTGATCATTTACAAATTTGACGCCAAATCTAGACTTGAGTAAAAAGCTTTAGAGCTTTATCGGAATAACAAAGATAAAGGACTTCAACTTCCATAGGTATATCCATCCCTAAATATTCCCTAGGTAAAGCTTATAAGCGAAGTGAAATAATTCATTACTGATGTCGAATTCAAGCTAACTATATACCATTAGGAACTATTAACTAAAAGAATGCGAATGGTATATCACAACAAAAAATAATTACGAGCATAAAAAAACCGAGCCTAAGCTCGGTTTTTATTAAGTAATCCTAAGATTACTCAGCAGCTTCAACTTCAACAGCTTCAGCAGCTTCAGGGCGACCTACTAACTCGATGTAAGCCATTGGGGCTTTATCACCGGTACGTAGACCACACTTAAGAATACGAGTGTAACCACCAGGACGTTCCTGGAAGCGTGGACCCAATTCAGTAAATAACTTACCAACAACTTCAGCGTCGCGGGTACGAGCGAAAGCTAAACGGCGATTTGCAACGCTGTCTACTTTAGCTAGTGTTATTAGAGGCTCAACTACGCGGCGCAGTTCTTTCGCTTTAGCTACAGTTGTCTTGATTAACTCATGACGAACTAGTGAGCATGCCATGTTACGGAACATAGCTTGACGATGACTGCTGTTGCGGTTTAGTTGACGACCACTCTTACGATGGCGCATGACCTAATCCTTATAACCTTAATCTGTACTAACCTGAGACTTATAGGTCGTCTGCTAAACTAGCTGGAGGCCAGTTTTCAAGACGCATACCTAACGACAGTCCGCGAGATGCTAAAACGTCCTTAATTTCAGTAAGAGATTTCTTACCTAAGTTTGGCGTTTTAAGTAACTCAACTTCAGTGCGTTGTACCAGATCTCCGATGTAATGAATCGCTTCGGCTTTCAAACAGTTAGCCGAACGTACAGTTAGCTCTAAATCGTCGACAGGACGCAACAATATCGGATCGAATTCCGGCTTATCATCTTCCTCAGGCTTAGCTGCAGGCTCACGTAGATCAACAAACGCATCTAGCTGTTCTGCTAAAATTGTTGCTGAGCGGCGAATTGCCTCCTCAGGATCGATAGTACCATTTGTGGTCATATCAATAACGAGCTTATCTAAGTCTGTGCGCTGTTCTACACGAGCTGCTTCTACATTGTATGCAATGCGAGCAACAGGTGAGAATGAAGCGTCAACCAACAGGCGACCAATTGGGCGATCATCGTCTTCAGTTTGTGCACGAGCCGAAGCTGGCACATAACCACGACCACGCTCAACGCGGATACGCATGCTGATATCATTATTACCTGTTAAATGACAGATAATATGATCAGGATTCATAATGGTAACATCGCCATCATGCGTGATATCTGCTGCTGTAACAGGGCCTGCGCCGGACTTGCTTAATGTAAGCATAGCCTCGTCTTTCCCCTCGATAGTTACTGCTAAACCTTTAAGGTTTAACAATATCTCAAGGATATCTTCTTGTACGCCTTCCTTACTGCTGTATTCATGCAGTACGCCATCTATTTCGACTTCAGTAACTGCACAGCCGGGCATAGACGACAATAGGATGCGACGCAACGCGTTACCTAAGGTATGGCCAAAACCACGTTCTAGTGGCTCTAGTGTAACTTTAGCGCGAGTTGAATTAACCTGCTCAATTTCAACGAGACGCGGTTTAAGAAATTCTGTAACAGAACCCTGCATTGTGTCCTCTCTTGTTTGTTAGCTTTACTTAGAGTAAAGCTCGACGATCAGCTGTTCGTTAATATCCGCAGACAAATCGCTACGTTCTGGCAGACGCTTGAAAGCACCTTCCATTTTCGCACTGTCGACTTCTACCCATGTAGGCTTTTCGCGTTGACCAGCCACTTCTAAAGCCGCTTTGATACGAGCTTGAGTGCGTGATTTTTCACGGATGCTTACAACATCATTCGCAGACACTTTGAATGACGGAATGTTAACTACACGACCGTTAACCATAACTGATTTATGGCTTACTAGCTGACGTGATTCTGCACGAGTAGCTCCGAAACCCATACGATAAACAACGTTATCTAAACGGACTTCTAAAAGTTGCAATAGGTTTTCACCAGTATTGCCTTTTAAGCGTGCAGCTTCTTTATAGTAGTTACGGAACTGCTTTTCTAGCACACCATAAATACGACGAACTTTTTGTTTCTCGCGTAACTGTAAACCGTACTCAGACAAACGAGGCTTACGAGCGCCGTGTTGTCCTGGTGCAGCTTCAAGCTTACACTTCGAATCGATTGCTCTCACACCGCTTTTTAAGAAAAGGTCTGTACCTTCTCGGCGGCTGAGCTTGAGCTTAGGACCCAAGTATCTTGCCATGATCTTTCTCCAACTATCCTATAACGAGGTGTTATACACGACGTTTTTTAGGTGGACGACAACCATTGTGAGGGATAGGTGTCACATCAGTAATGTTGGTAATTTTATAACCAACTGCGTTCAGTGCGCGAATCGCTGATTCACGTCCTGGACCTGGACCCTTCACAAAAACTTCAAGGTTTTTAACACCATAATCTTGCGCAGCAATACCTGCACGCTCTGCCGCAACCTGCGCAGCAAACGGGGTCGATTTACGTGAACCACGGAAACCAGAACCACCAGAGGTAGCCCAAGATAAAGCATTACCTTGACGATCGGTAATGGTTACGATTGTGTTGTTGAAAGACGCATGGATATGAGCCATGCCATCTGCAACCTGTTTACGTACGCGCTTACGCGGAGAACGTGACGGAACTTTAGCCATTTTGGTTTACCTTCCCGTTACTTTCTAATTGGTTTACGTGGACCTTTACGCGTACGCGCATTGGTCTTAGTACGTTGCCCACGAAGAGGCAGGCTACGACGATGGCGGAGACCACGATAACAACCAAGGTCCATAAGACGCTTGATGTTCATTGAAATCTCACGACGTAAGTCACCTTCTACAACATATTTGGCAACTTCTTCGCGTAGAATGTCGATTTGAGCTTCGCTCAATTCCTTGATCTTAGCATCTTCAGCAATTGAAGTAGCTGCGCAGATTGCTCTTGCGCTTGTACGTCCAATACCAAAGATAGCAGTCAATGCAATGACTGTATGCTTTTGATCAGGAATGTTAATGCCAGCGATACGGGCCACTATGCACTCCTTAAAGTTAAAGGCCATCTGCGAAAAGCCCGAAAGGATACTCGACAGATGACAGATTTGCAAACAATTTTTTTGGTCAGCCCATAATTGAGCTGACCAAACTTCTTACTTAGCCTTGACGCTGTTTGTGTTTTGGTTCAACACAGATAACGCGTACAACACCACTACGCTTGACGATCTTGCAATTACGGCAGATCTTCTTCACGGAAGCTCGAACTTTCATTTCATCACTCCGTAAAAGCTAACTATTTGCCAAAGCGATCTAAATTCGCTTTGTTCACAAGGTTAGCTTTCTTCATCACAGACTCATATTGATGAGACATCATATGGGTCTGAACCTGAGCCATGAAGTCCATGATTACGACTACAATAATTAGTAGTGAAGTACCGCCAAAATAGAACTGTACTTTCCACGCAATTAACATGAACTCCGGAATTAAGCAGATAAACGTAATATACAACGCACCCGCAAGGGTTAAGCGTGTCATTACTTTATCAATGTAACGCGAAGTCTGTTCACCAGGACGGATCCCAGGAATGAATGCACCACTCTTTTTCAGATTATCCGCTGTTTCGCGTGGATTGAAAACCAACGCAGTATAGAAGAAACAGAAAAAGATAATTGCTGTCGCGTACAATAATGAATACAGCGGTTGTCCTGGCGACACAGCTAAAGCGAAATCACTTAACCATGACAAGGACTCATTTTGACCAAACCACTGAGCTAGTGTGCCTGGGAACAAAATAATGCTGGATGCAAAAATTGGAGGTATTACACCTGCCATATTAACTTTTAATGGTAAGTGGGTGCTTTGCGCAGCAAAAACCTTTCGGCCCTGTTGACGCTTGGCATAGTTTACAACGATACGACGTTGTCCACGCTCCACAAATACCACTAAGTATGTAACAGCAAATACAATAACTGCGAGCAACAGTAGTACCAATACATTCAAGTCACCTTGACGCGCCTGCTCGGCTGTTGAGCCGATAGCCGATGGTAATCCTGCAACAATACCTGCGAAAATAAGAATCGAGATACCATTACCAATACCACGTTCGGTAATTTGTTCACCTAGCCACATAAGGAACATAGTTCCTGTCACTAAGCTTACAATTGCCACAAAGTAAAATCCAAATCCAGGGTTGGCAACAAGGCCAGGCATTAAATTTGGTAAACCTGTAGCAATACCGACAGATTGCAGTGTACCCAACACAAGTGTGCCATATCTTGTATACTGACTTATTTTCTTACGTCCTGACTCACCTTCTTTTTTCAATTCAGCAAGTGCAGGATGCACAACAGTCAATAATTGCATGATAATCGATGCCGAAATATAAGGCATGATACCCAATGCAAAGATAGAAGCACGCTCTAAAGCACCACCCGAGAACATGTTAAACATGCCAAGGATGGTATCTTTTTGCTGAGCAAAAAGCTCTGCTAATACAGCTGCGTCAATACCAGGAATTGGCACGAACGAACCCGCTCTAAAGACGATTATCGCACCAATCACGAACAGAAGGCGAGTTTTCAATTCAGAAAGACCACCTTTCGCGCTTTTTAAATCAAGTCCTGGTTTTGCCATCGACGTATTATTCCTCGATCTTACCGCCGGCAGCTTCAATAGCTGCACGTGCACCTTTGGTTACCTTTAGACCTTTTACAGTCACAGGGCGCTCAATGGTACCTGAAAGAACGATTTTCGCAAACTGGATGTTGCGAGTAATTACGTTCGCATCTTTCAGAGCGTTCAAATCGATAACATCACCGTTAACTTTTGCTAGTTCGAGTAAACGAACTTCAGCTGACACCAAAGCTTTGCGCGAGGTGAAACCGAACTTAGGTAAACGGATTTTAAGAGGCATTTGACCGCCTTCAAAACCAACGCGTGGACCGCCGCCAGAACGAGACTTTTGTCCCTTATGACCACGACCAGCAGTTTTACCTAAACCAGAACCGATACCGCGACCTACACGCTTAGGAGCAGACTTAGCGCCTGCAGCTGGAGATAGAGTATTTAAACGCATTATTAATCCTCCACCTTAACCATGTAGTAAACTTTATTAACCATACCGCGAACTGAAGGTGTATCCTCAAGTTCTACAGTGTGGTTAATACGACGCAGACCTAAACCCGCTAAACATGCACGGTGCTTTGGTAAGCGACCGATGCTGCTTTTAGTCTGTGTTACTTTAATTGTTTTAGTAGCCATGGTGCATTACCCCCGAATTTCATCAACACTCAGGCCACGCTTTGCAGCGATTTGAGCTGGTGACTTCATGTGCACCAACGCATCGACTGTTGCGCGAACGATGTTGATCGGGTTAGTAGAACCGTATGCTTTAGACAGAACGTTATGAACGCCTGCAACTTCCAATACGGCACGCATTGCGCCACCGGCGATAATACCGGTACCTTCCGATGCTGGTTGCATGTAAACACGCGAACCAGTATGGCGACCTTTAACTGGGTGATGTAAAGTACCAGCATTCAGTTCAACGTTAACCATATTACGACGGGCTTTTTCCATTGCTTTTTGAATAGCAGCTGGAACTTCGCGCGCTTTACCATAGCCATAGCCAATCTTACCGTTACCATCACCCACTACTGTTAGTGCTGTGAAGCTAAAGATACGACCGCCCTTAACTACTTTAGAAACACGATTAACTGCAATTAATTTTTCTTGCAGATCGTCTTTTTGCTGAGCTTCTAATTTAGCCATTTTATAACCCCTTAGAACTTCAGGCCAGCTTCACGAGCAGCGTCTGCTAATGCAGCTACGCGACCGTGATACTTGAAACCAGAACGGTCGAACGCAACAGTAGTCACGCCCTTCTCGATCGCACGCTCAGCAACAGTTTTACCTACTGCTTTAGCCGCATCTACGTTTCCGGTACTCTTTAGTTGCTCTTTAACTGCTTTTTCGACAGTTGATGCAGCAGCTAACACCTGAGCTTCAGGACTGATCACCTGAGCATAAATGTGACGCGGTGTACGATGTACAACCAGACGATTCACGCCTAGCTCTTGGATCTTCTTACGAGCACGCAAAGCGCGACGTAAGCGAGATGTTTTCTTATCCATATCGCGTTACCTACTTCTTCTTAGCCTCTTTACGGCGTACAACTTCGTCGTCATAACGAACACCTTTGCCTTTGTAAGGCTCTGGTGGACGATAGCCACGAATGTTGGCTGCTTCTTGACCTACTAACTGCTTATCAACGCCTGAAAGCACGATGTCAGTTTGTGTAGGACACTCAGCAGTAACGCCTGCGGGTAGCTTGTGTACTAATGGATGTGAGAAACCTAACGTTAAGTCTAGATCGCTACCAGCAACTTTTGCACGGTAACCAACACCAACTAATTTTAGTTTTCTAACAAAACCTTCAGAGACACCAACAATCATATTGTTAACTAGTGCACGAGCAGTACCAGCTTGAGCCCAAGCGTTAACAACGCCTTCAACTGGACCAAACTTGATTTGTGCATCTTCAATAACAATATTTACCGCATTGTTGATTACTCGAGTCAGACTTCCTTTACTGCCTTTAACAGTTAAAGTCTGTTCGTTTAAAGTCACCTCTACGCCAGCAGGGATAGTGACTGGTGCTTTTGCAACACGAGACATTACTAACTCCTTACGCTACGTAGCAGATAACCTCGCCACCCGTGCCATTTTGGCGGGCGGCACGATCAGTCATCAAGCCTTTAGAAGTGGACACGATTGCGATACCCAGACCGCCCATCACCTTTGGTAACTCGTCTTTACCTTTGTAAATACGAAGACCAGGACGACTTACGCGCTGGATAGTCTCAACGACTGGTTTGCCTTGGAAATACTTTAAAGTGATTTCTAATTCAGGCTTAGCTTCGTCTGCTACGGCGTAGTCAGTAATGAAACCTTCTTCTTTAAGTAATTTCGCGATTGCTACTTTTAACTTAGCTGAAGGCATCTTTACAGATACGTGGTTAGCAGCTTGGCCGTTACGAATACGGGTTAACATATCCGCAATAGGATCTTGCATGCTCATATTAGCTTACTCCGTGACAAGTCTTACCAGCTGGCCTTACGCAGACCAGGAACTTCACCGCGCATAGTAGCTTCACGTAATTTAATACGGCTTAAGCCGAATTTACGTAAAACGCCATGTGGGCGACCAGTTTGATTACAGCGATTGCGTTGACGCGATGCGCTTGAATCACGTGGTAGTGCTTGCAACTTAAGTACTGCATCCCAACGATCTTCGTCAGAAGTCTCTGGGCTACTGATAGTAGCTTTAAGTGCTAAACGCTTTTCAGCATATTTAGCTACGAGCTGTGCACGTTTTGCTTCACGTGCTTTCATAGATGTTTTAGCCATTATGCTACCCTTATTTCTTGAATGGGAAGTTAAATGCGTCTAACAAAGCACGACCTTCTTCATCATTCTTCGCAGTAGTAGTGATAACAATATCCATACCACGAATCTTATCGATCTTATCGTAATCGATTTCTGGGAAGATGATCTGTTCTTTCACACCCATTGCGTAGTTACCACGGCCGTCAAACGCTTTAGCGCTTAAGCCACGGAAATCACGAATACGTGGAATTGCAATGTCAACTAAACGCTCTAAAAATTCCCACATACGCTCACCGCGTAGGGTAACTTTACAGCCAATAGGGTAGCCTTCACGGATTTTAAAACCAGCAACTGATTTACGAGCAACAGTTACAACTGGTTTTTGACCAGCGATTGCAGTCATATCACGAAGCGCGTGCTCCATAACTTTCTTATCTGCAACAGCTTCGCCAACACCCATATTAAGGGTGATTTTTTCAATCCGAGGGACTTGCATGACACTGCTATAACCGAACTTTTTAGCTAGTTCAGCAACTACAGTCTCTTGATATTTATCATGCAGTTTCGCCATCGTTTACTCCAAATTACTTAACGAGTTCGCTGTTCGACTTGAAAAAACGAACTTTTTGGTCGTTTTCAAATCGGAAACCAACACGATCTGCCTTGCCTGTGGCTTGGTTAAAGATCGCTACGTTTGATGCTTGAATCGGTGCTTCTTTCTCGATAACGCCACCAGTCACACCCAATTGAGGGTTAGGCTTTTGGTGTTTTTTAACAAGATTGATGCCTTCAACAATTAATTTACCAGTAGGTAGAACTTGAGAAACTTTACCACGTTTGCCCTTGTCTTTACCTGCTAATACAATTACTTCGTCTTCGCGACGGATTTTTGCTGCCATTTTGAAGCTCCTTACAGTACTTCAGGTGCCAGTGAAACAATCTTCATAAATTGCTCAGTACGCAATTCACGTGTCACTGGTCCAAAGATACGAGTACCAATCGGTGCAAGGTTTGCGTTTAGCAAAACCGCTGCGTTCCGATCGAAGCGAATGACAGAACCGTCTGGACGACGTACGCCTTTCTTAGTACGGACTACCACCGCGTTATATACATCACCTTTCTTCGCTTTAGCGCGAGGAATTGCTTCTTTAACAGAAACCTTGATGATGTCGCCGATACCGGCATAACGACGATGAGAGCCACCCAAGACCTTAATACACTGAACTCGACGAGCGCCACTGTTACATGCGACGTCTAGAGTCGATTGCATTTGGATCATTTTAAGTGCTCCGCTATCGTTACTACACAAATCCCATTATTGGGACAATATTTGACCAAATTTGAGGATAGTTTTACTCAAAAATGGCGCGCAAGTATAACACCACAATATCGGATTGCATAGTAAAAAAAACAAACGGCCCCAAAAAATTGGAGCCGTTTAGAATAACCTAATAAAATTAGGCCTTAGTTACTACTTCAGCTAGGGTCCAAGATTTTGTCTTAGATAAAGGACGACACTGACTAATAGTCACGATATCACCTTCATTACACTGATTAGTTTCGTCATGTGCATGGATCTTAGTAGTACGCTTAATGTACTTCCCATAAATAGGATGTTTCACTTGGCGCTCAATAGCAACAGTAATAGACTTGTCCATTTTGTTGCTAATTACTTTACCTTGCAAAGTACGGATTTTATCAGACATTACGCACCTGCCTTAGAAGTAATAATGGTCTTAACACGTGCAATGTTACGACGCACTGTTTTCAATTGATGAGTTTGGCTCAATTGACCAGTAGCGTGTTGCATACGCAGGTTAAACTGCTCACGCAGCAGACCAAGTAATTCAGCGTTAAGTTCTTCAACGCTCTTTTCTCTTAGTTCGCTCGCTTTCATTACATCACCGTCTTAGTTACGAAGGTAGTCTTTAATGGTAATTTCGCAGCAGCTAAAGCAAACGCTTCACGCGCTAATGCTTCAGATACGCCGTTCATTTCATAAAGAACCTTACCAGGTTGAATCTGACATACCCAGTATTCAACGTTACCTTTACCTTTACCCATACGCACTTCAAGAGGCTTAGAGGTAATTGGTTTGTCAGGAAAAACTCGAATCCAAATTTGTCCTTGACGTTTAATGTGACGTGTCATGGCACGACGTGCAGACTCGATTTGACGAGCAGTTAAACGGCCACGGCCGACTGCTTTCAAACCGAAAGTACCGAAGCTAACTTCAGTACCGTTCGCTAGACCGCGGTTGCGGCCCTTGAACATCTTGCGAAACTTCATACGTTTAGGTTGCAGCATTAAAGTTTCTCCTATTTACCACGAGGCTTACGCTTAGGTTGCTGCTTTGGCTCTTCAAGCGCTGGAATGATACCGTCAAGAACTTCACCTTTGAAGATCCAAACTTTGATACCAATCACACCATATTGAGTGTGACTTTCTGCAGTTGAATAGTCGATATCAGCACGTAGAGTGTGTAAAGGTACACGACCTTCACGGTACCACTCAGCGCGTGCGATTTCTGCACCACCTAAACGGCCGCTCACTTGAACTTTGATACCTTGAGCACCAATACGCATTGCGTTTTGTACTGCGCGCTTCATAGCGCGACGGAACATAACACGACGTTCTAATTGCTGTGCAATAGAGTCAGCAACTAGCTTAGCGTCTAATTCAGGTTTACGGATTTCAGCGATGTTGATTTGAGCAGTTGTGCCTGTAATTTTAGACACGTGTGCACGTAATACTTCAACGTCTTCACCTTTCTTACCAATCACAATACCTGGACGGGCAGTGTGAATAGTAACGCGGATGCTTTTCGCTGGGCGTTCAATAACAATCTTAGATACTGATGCGGCCTTTAACTTTTCAGTTAAATATTGACGCACTTCCCAGTCGCTGTTCAGATTATTTGCATAGTCTGACTTATCTGCGTACCAGGTAGAGATCCAAGGCTTCGTGATACCCAGACGGATACCATTAGGATGTACTTTCTGTCCCATTGCTCTCTTCTCCTAGCGATCTGATACAACCACAGTGATGTGGCTGGTACGCTTCATGATACGATCAGCGCGGCCTTTAGCACGTGGCATGATACGCTTCATAGTTGGGCCTTCATCTACGAAGACAGCTCCAACTTTTAGCTCATCAATGTCAGCGCCTTCGTTGTGTTCGGCGTTTGCGATAGCTGAGTCAAGTACTTTTTTAACTAGTACGGCGGCTTTCTTTGGGCTGAAGGTCAAAATTTCGAGTGCCTTAGAAACAGGCAAACCACGAATTTGATCAGCAACTAGACGGGCCTTTTGCGCAGACGTACGAGCAAAACGATGTTTAGCTAAAACTTCCATCTTATTCCTCCCGTATTAACGCTTCTTCGCTTTCTTATCAGCAGCATGGCCGCGATAAGTGCGAGTTGGTGAAAATTCACCAAGCTTGTGGCCGATCATTTCGTCAGTTACGAACACAGGTACGTGCTGACGACCATTATGGACAGCGATGGTCAACCCAATCATATTAGGGATGATCATTGAGCGACGAGACCAAGTCTTAATTGGCTTTTTATCTCCCGCTTCCATCGCTTTCTCTACCTTCTTCAGCAAGTGCAGGTCAATGAAGGGACCTTTCTTGAGAGAACGTGGCATGGCGAATCCTCTTACTATTTATTACGACGACGTACGATGTACTTGTCAGTGCGCTTGTTACTACGAGTTTTGTAACCCTTAGTTGGCACACCCCATGGACTCACTGGATGACGTCCACCAGAAGTACGGCCTTCACCACCACCATGTGGATGGTCTACTGGGTTCATTGCAACACCACGAACTGTAGGGCGAATGCCTCTCCAGCGCTTTGCACCTGCTTTACCTAACTGGCGTAGCATATGTTCGGCATTACCAACTTCACCAAATGTCGCGCGGCAATCAACTGGAACTTTACGCATTTCGCCAGAACGAAGACGTAGAGTTGCATATTCACCATCACGAGCAACAACTTGTACATAAGCACCAGCTGAACGAGCAATCTGAGCACCTTTACCAGGCTTCATTTCTACTGCGTGAACAACTGAACCGACAGGTATATTGCGTAACGCTTTAGCGTTACCAGTCTTGATCTCTGCATCGTTACCAGATTGGATTGCGTCACCAGCTTGCATACCTTTGGCAGCAAGAATATAACGACGTTCACCATCTGCATATAATACTAATGCAATGTGAGCTGTACGGTTTGGATCGTACTCAAGACGCTCAACTTTACCAGGAATACCATCTTTATTACGTTTGAAGTCAATAATACGGTAGTGCTGCTTATGTCCGCCACCTACGTGACGTACAGTGATACGGCCAGTGTTGTTACGGCCACCACTTTTAGATTTTTTCGCCAACAGGCCAGCAAAAGGTTTACCCTTGTGCAGATCCGTATTCACCACTTTAACAACGTGGCGACGACCTGGAGAGGTTGGCTTACACTTAATAACTGCCATGATAATTCTCCTTTGCTTACTCAGCGCCGCCGACGAAATCGATGTCAGCACCTGCAGCTAGAGTTACGTAAGCTTTTTTCCAATCGCTACGGCGGCCTGAACGGGCACCAGTACGCTTGGTTTTGCCTTTGTTAACTAAAGTGCGAACTGAATCTACTTCAACTTCAAATAGCTTCGCTACTGCAGCTTTGATCTCTGCTTTAGTCGCATCGATTGCTACGCGGAAAACTACAGTGTTGTTCTTCTCAGCTACGATAGTACTCTTTTCAGAGATATGCGGAGCTAGAATAACTTTTAGCAAACGTTCTTCGCGGATCATGCTAGCATCTCCTCGATTTGCTTCACTGCATCAGCAGTAACAAGAACAGTGTTGAACGCAATTAGACTTACTGGGTCAAGACCCGCAACGTCACGTACGTCAACTTTGTATAAGTTGCGAGCTGCTAAGAATAAATTCTCATCAACTTCTGCAGTAACAATTAGAACGTCTTCTAAGTTCATTGCTTTTAATTTAGCTTTTAGCTCTTTAGTTTTAGGAGCTTCAACACCAAATGATTCAACAACGATTAAACGCTCTTGACGTACCAATTCAGAAAGAATGCTCTTAAGAGCACCACGGTACATCTTTTTGTTAACTTTTTGGCTGTGATCTTGAGTTTTAGCAGCGAATGTTACGCCACCTCCACGCCAGATTGGGCCTTTAACACTACCGGCACGAGCACGGCCAGTGCCTTTCTGGCGCCATGGCTTTTTGCCAGAGCCAGTTACTTCCGCACGAGTCTTTTGAGCACGAGTGCCCTGACGCGCGTTTGCAGCGTAAGCTACAACTACCTGATGAACCAGTGCCTCGTTAAAGTCACGGCCGAAGGTAGTTTCGGAAACTTCAAGAGCGCTTTGCGCGTCTTTCAATACCAATTCCATTACTATCTCCTCAGACCTTAAGCTTTAACAGCTGGCTTGATAATCAGGTCACCATTGGTAGCGCCTGGAACTGCGCCGCGTACTAATAACAAGTTACGCTCTGCATCAACACGTACAACGTGTAGATTTTGAGTTGTTACTTGTTCAGCACCCATATGGCCTGACATTTTCTTGCCTTTGAAAACACGACCAGGCGTTTGGTTCTGACCAATAGAACCATTCGCGCGGTGTGCTAATGAGTTACCGTGAGTCGCATCTTGAGTAGCGAAGTTCCAGCGCTTAATACCGCCTTGGAAACCCTTACCTTTTGATTGACCAGTAACGTCTACTTTCGCCACATCTGCGAAAATATCAACATTTAGCTCAGCACCAACTTCAATACCTTCGCCTTCACCGTCAGCTAAACGCATTTCCCATAAACCACGACCGGCTTCTACGCCGCCCTTGGCAAAATGACCTGCTTCTGCTTTAGTGATGCGATTGGCTTTTTTGGTACCTGTAGTGACTTGAAGTGCACGGTAACCGTCAGTTTCTAAAGTTTTCACTTGAGTAACACGGTTGCCAGCGATTTCAATCACGGTTACAGGGATTGACTGACCATCTTCAGTGAAGATGCGAGTCATACCCACTTTACGACCAATAAGACCGATAGCCATCTCTCAAACCTCTTCTAAGGATCTCAATTAACCTAAGCTAATCTGAACGTCGACACCAGCCGCAAGATCTAAACGCATTAATGCGTCTACAGTCTTTTCTGTTGGCTCTACGATGTCAACTAAACGCTTGTGAGTACGGATTTCGTACTGATCACGTGCATCTTTATTAACGTGCGGAGAGATCAAAACGGTATAACGCTCTTTGCGAGTCGGCAGTGGAATAGGACCACGTACCTGCGCGCCTGTACGCTTAGCAGTTTCAACGATTTCCGCTGTAGACTGATCAATCAAACGATGATCAAAGCCTTTTAAGCGGATACGGATTCTTTGGTTCTGCATTGACCAGAGCTCCTAAAATGGACACATAAAAAATCACCCTCTAGCTACTTCCTTACTGGAAAAGCAGAGTGAGATGATTTAACCGTTCGACTCCCAATCGGAGTCGCTATTAATATGAAAAATCTAATCGATCTTTCTTTGTTCACACCACACTAGTGCGGCGAGACGGGCAATTATACAGATCTAAAACTGTAGATCAAGCCCATTGTGCGATAAGTCTACAAATAAATCTATCCACAACTTGGTGACGCGCATTTTACACATAAAAATTCAAATTGCTACTAAATTTTTATGAATAAAAAAGGAAGCCGAAGCTTCCTTTTAATTAGTGTGAACTAAAGTCGCTATTAAGCGATGATTTTAGCTACAACACCAGCACCAACTGTACGGCCACCTTCACGGATTGCGAAGCGTAAACCTTCGTCCATCGCGATTGGGTAGATTAGAGTAACAACCATCTTAATGTTGTCACCAGGCATTACCATTTCTACGCCTTCTGGTAGCTCGATAGTACCTGTTACGTCAGTTGTACGGAAATAGAACTGTGGACGGTAACCTTTGAAGAATGGAGTGTGACGACCACCTTCTTCTTTTGATAACACGTATACTTCTGATTCAAAAGTTGTATGTGGAGTGATTGTTCCTGGCTTAGCTAGTACTTGACCACGTTCTACGTCATCACGCTTAGTACCACGTAATAACACACCACAGTTCTCACCTGCACGACCTTCGTCAAGCAGTTTACGGAACATTTCTACACCAGTACAAGTTGTCTTAGTGGTTTCTTTTACACCAACAATTTCAACTTCATCTGATACGCGGATGATACCACGCTCAACACGACCTGTTACCACTGTACCACGACCTGAAATCGAGAATACGTCTTCGATTGGTAGTAGGAATGGCTTATCGATATCACGCTCTGGCTCTGGAATATAAGTATCAAGCGCTTCTGCTAACTCAAGTACTTTTGCTTCCCATGCTGCATCGCCTTCTAACGCTTTTAATGCAGAACCTTGGATTACTGGTAAGTCATCACCTGGGAAGTCATACTCTGAAAGAAGTTCACGAACTTCCATTTCTACTAATTCTAGTAACTCTTCGTCATCTACCATGTCACACTTGTTCATGAATACGATGATGAAAGGTACACCAACCTGACGTGAAAGCAGGATGTGCTCACGTGTTTGAGGCATTGGACCGTCAGTTGCAGCTACTACTAAGATTGCGCCATCCATCTGTGCAGCACCAGTGATCATGTTTTTAACATAATCCGCGTGACCTGGACAGTCTACGTGTGCGTAGTGACGAGTTGGTGTGTCATACTCGATGTGAGAAGTATTAATAGTAATACCGCGCTCACGCTCTTCTGGAGCGTTATCGATTTGTGCAAAGTTTTTAACTTCACCACCATAAGTCTTAGATAAAACAGCAGAGATAGCTGCAGTTAAAGTTGTTTTACCATGGTCAACGTGACCGATGGTGCCTACGTTTACGTGAGGCTTACTACGTTCAAATTTAGCTTTTGCCACGATATATTCCTTTCTTTTCAGAAGTGCTCGTTTAATTCGAGCAATATAACATTTATGTCGTAACCAATATTAGTTACGAGATTCAATAATCGCTTTTGCAATGTTTTGTGGTGCATCAGAGTACTTCAAGAACTGCATAGAGTATGAAGCACGACCCTGAGATGCAGAGCGCAAATCAGTTGCATAACCAAACATTTCAGATAGAGGTACTACAGCGTGAACGAGTTTAACACCAGCGATGCCATCGTCCATACCTTCAATTATGCCACGTCGACGGTTTAAGTCACCAACAACGTCGCCCATATAATCTTCAGGTGTAGTAACTTCTACTTTCATACAAGGTTCGAGTAACACAGGGCTTGCTTCTAACGCGCCCTTTTTGAAGCCCATTGAACCCGCAATTTTAAACGCCATCTCATTCGAGTCCACATCATGATATGAACCATCAAACAAAGTGACCTTAACGTCAAGCACAGGGAAGCCAGCTAATACACCGTTCTTCATCTGTTCTTGAATACCTTTATCAACGGCAGGGATAAATTCGCGAGGAATTACACCACCTACAATTTCATTGACAAACTCGTAACCTTTGCCTTCTTCGAGTGGTTCAATTTTGAGCCAAACATGACCAAATTGTCCACGACCACCTGATTGGCGAACGAACTTACCTTCCACCTCTACTGATGAGCGAATTGTTTCACGATAAGCAACCTGAGGTTTACCTACGTTACATTCTACACTGAACTCGCGACGCATACGGTCAACGATGATGTCTAAGTGTAGTTCACCCATTCCAGATATCAGCGTTTGAGCAGACTCTTCATCAGTTTCGACCCTAAAAGATGGATCTTCTGCTGCTAACTTCTGCAGCGCAATCCCCATTTTATCTTGATCGGCCTTTGAACGAGGCTCAACGGCAATGGTAATTACTGGTTCAGGGAACTCCATGCGTTCAAGAATCACTTTGTGATCATTATCGCAAAGAGTATCACCTGTTGTTACGTCTTTTAAACCAATAAGCGCAGCAATATCACCAGCGCGAACTTCTTTTAGTTCTGTGCGATCGTTTGCGTGCATTTGCACCATACGACCAATACGCTCACGTTTCTGTTTTACAGAATTGTAAACTCCAGCACCTGATTGAAGTACGCCAGAATACACACGCACAAAGGTCAATGTACCAACAAATGGATCAGTCGCAATCTTAAATGCCAATGCCGCAAATGGTGCATTATCATCAGATAAGCGTTCAACTTCAGCTTCGTTCTCATCAATACCTTTAATTGCAGGTACGTCGATAGGCGCAGGTAAAAAGTCAACCACAGCATCTAACACCGCCTGCACACCTTTGTTCTTGAATGCAGAACCACAGGTAGCAAGGACGATTTCATTATTGATAGTACGCTGACGCAGCGCTTGCTTGATTTCTGTTTCTGTCAATTCACCTTCTTCAAGGTATTTATCCATTAACTCTTCAGAGGCTTCAGCTGCTGCTTCCACTAGATACTCATGCATCTCAGCTGCTTTAGCAGCAAGATTTGCGGGAATTTCTTCATAAGTGAAAGTAGTACCCTGATCTTCTTCAGACCAGTTAATTGCTTTCATCTTAATTAAATCAATAACGCCTTTGAATGTTTCTTCTGCACCAATATTCAATTGAATCGGCACACAAGTTGCACCAAGGCGGTTACGGATTTGGTTAACAACACGATCGAAATCAGCGCCAGCACGGTCCATTTTATTAACAAATACCAAGCGTGGAACGCGGTATTTATCAGCTTGACGCCATACAGTTTCTGATTGAGGTTCTACGCCAGATGAGCCACAGAAAACAACTACTGCACCATCTAAAACACGTAATGAACGCTCTACTTCAATAGTGAAGTCAACGTGACCTGGGGTATCGATGATATTTATACGGTGTTCAGTGAACTGGGCATCCATACCACGCCAGAAAGTAGTAACAGCAGCAGAGGTAATAGTAATACCACGCTCTTGCTCTTGTACCATCCAGTCCGTTGTGGCGGCGCCGTCATGGACTTCACCAATTTTATGAGACAGACCGGTATAGAACAGAACGCGTTCTGTTGTGGTAGTTTTACCTGCATCCACATGAGCACAAATACCGATATTACGATAACGCTCAATTGGGGTTGTACGAGCCACGATTATACCCTCACAACTAAAGCAACTTTTGCTTTAGACAATATCAACAATATGGAGCGGGCTATTGCCCGCTCCATCATATTACCAACGGTAATGAGCAAAGGCTTTGTTAGCTTCAGCCATGCGATGCACGTCTTCACGCTTCTTAACAGCAGTACCTTTGTTTTCAGATGCATCTAGCATTTCACCTGCTAGACGTAGAGCCATAGATTTTTCACCACGCTTGCGAGCAGCTTCAACTAACCAGCGCATCGCTAGTGCGTTACGACGCACTGGACGAACTTCACATGGTACTTGATAAGTTGAACCACCAACACGACGAGATTTAACCTCGACTGAAGGGCGAACGTTATCAAGAGCTGCTTCAAGGATTGCCAAATGTTCTTCGCTTTTCTTTTCAGCGACAACATCTAGTGCCTTGTAGATAATTTTTTCTGCAGTCGACTTTTTGCCGTCCTGCATAATGACGTTGATGAACTTAGCCAACAACTCACTGTGAAACTTTGGATCTGGTAGGATTTTACGTTGTCCTACAACGCGACGTCTTGGCATATCAATTCTCCGTATGCTTCAGGTATTTCCAAAACTGGAATGTCAAATAAATACTAGCTTGGCCTTACTTTTAACGGGATACGTTAAGACTTAGGACGCTTAGCACCGTACTTAGAACGGCCTTGGCGACGTGTAGTCACGCCAGCACAGTCTAATGCGCCACGAACAGTGTGGTAACGCACACCAGGTAAGTCTTTAACACGACCACCACGGATTAGAATTACGCTATGCTCTTGCAAGTTATGGCCTTCACCACCGATGTACGAAGTTACTTCGAAACCGTTAGTTAGACGCACACGAGCTACTTTACGTAGTGCAGAGTTAGGTTTTTTAGGTGTAGTAGTGTACACACGAGTACAAACACCACGTTTTTGTGGGCACGCATTCAACGCAGGCACATTAGTCTTTTCGACTTTTGGCGCACGTGGCTTACGTACCAACTGGTTTACAGTTGCCATGTATAGCTCCGACAGTTGAATAACTCAACAATTAGGTGTGAAAAATCTATATCCCACAATGGTGGGACGCGGAATTTTAGAAAGGTAATGGCTGCCTGTCAAGAAATAGCCAACTTTTGATCGAAATTCGAATAAAAAAGGCGCCAAAGGCGCCTTTTTTTAACATTACTGCAACTTAATCTTGGCTACCAGCCAAATTTAACAAGTCTGCTAGGTTTTGTTCCGCTTCGCTAGCGGTTACCACTGAAGTCTCAACTTGAGCAGCGCCTTTACCTTTAGCACGCTCTTCGTTGCGAGATTTGTGATACGCATAACCAGTACCAGCTGGGATCAAACGACCTACGATTACGTTTTCTTTAAGACCACGTAATGGATCGCTCTTACCGCCAACAGCAGCCTCAGTAAGTACACGTGTTGTTTCTTGGAAAGAAGCAGCAGAGATGAATGATTCGGTAGCTAAAGAAGCTTTAGTAATACCTAATAATTCACGCTCAAACAATGCAGGCATTTTGCCTTGCGCTTCAAGTTCGCGGTTAGCGATCTTAACGCGTGCAACTTCTACCTGTTCGCCTTCTAAGAATTCACTGTCACCAGCGGCTGTAATGACACATTTACGTAGCATTTGACGGATGATCACTTCGATATGCTTATCGTTGATCTTTACACCCTGTAGACGGTATACATCTTGAACTTCGTTCACGATGTAATTGGCTACATGGTGGATACCGCGAAGACGTAGAATGTCATGCGCAGCTTCTGGACCGTCAGCAATAACTTCACCGCGTTCAACTTTTTCACCTTCGAACACGTTTAAGTTACGCCACTTAGGGATCATCTCTTCATAGTGATCGCCACCATCAGCTGGTGTAATCACTAGGCGACGTTTACCCTTAGTTTCTTTACCGAACGAAATCGTACCAGAAATTTCTGCAAGAATTGCAGGCTCTTTTGGTTTACGCGCTTCGAACAAGTCAGCAACTCGTGGAAGACCACCGGTGATGTCACGTGTTTTAGACGATTCTTGTGGAATACGTGCTAATGCGTCACCAACGTTAATTTTAGCGTTATCGTCTTTAGAAACAATCGCATTACCCGGTAAGAAGTATTGAGCCGGTACATCAGTACCTGGGATCATTAAGTCATTACCGTTAGCATCTACTAAGCGAATAGCAGGACGCATTTCTTTACCAGCTGATGTACGTGCACCTACGTCAAGTACAACAACAGAAGAAAGACCTGTTAATTCGTCTGTTTGACGTGTCATGGTAACACCGTCAATCATGTCAACAAACTTAACGCTACCCGCAACTTCAGAAATAATTGGGTGAGTATGTGGATCCCAGTTAGCGATGATTTCGCCAGCTGCAACTTCACTGTCTTCCAATTTTTCTAACACAGTACCATAAGGTACCTTGTAGCGTTCTTTCTCACGCCCTAGCTCATCAATGATGGCAATTTCAGAAGAACGAGAAACAATAACCAGCTTACCGTCGGTATTTGAAACATGTTTCGCATTGTGTAGTTTTAAAGAACCCGCGTTCTTAACTTGAACGTTGTTCTCTGCTGACGCACGAGACGCCGCACCACCAATGTGGAAAGTACGCATGGTAAGCTGTGTACCTGGCTCACCAATTGATTGTGCCGCAACAACACCAATCGCTTCACCATGGTTGATAATATGACCACGTGCAAGATCACGACCATAACATGCCGCACAAACACCAAAGTCAGTATCGCAGGTAATTACGCTACGAACGATAACCTCATCAACACTGTGCTCTTCTAACGTGTCACACCATGCTTCATCTAATAAAGTATTACGTGGTGCTAAGATTTCATCAGAGCCTGGCTTGATAACATCAACAGCAACAACACGACCTAATACGCGTTCACGTAACGGCTCAACAACATCACCACCTTCAATTAGCGGCTTCATTGTTAAACCATGCTCAACGCCACAGTCGTCTTCAACAACTACTAAGTCTTGGGCAACATCAACAAGTCGACGTGTTAGGTAACCAGAGTTAGCTGTCTTCAATGCTGTATCGGCAAGACCTTTACGCGCACCGTGAGTTGAAATAAAGTACTGAAGTACGTTTAGACCTTCACGGAAGTTCGCGACAATCGGTGTTTCGATGATCGAGCCATCTGGCTTAGCCATCAGACCACGCATACCCGCTAACTGACGGATCTGAGCAGCACTACCACGAGCGCCCGAGTCGGCCATCATATAGATGCTGTTAAACGATGCTTGTTTCTCAGGAACACCATCACGGTTAATCACTGTCTCAGTAGACAGGTTTTCCATCATAGCTTTAGAAACTTTTTCGTTTGCTGATGCCCAGATATCGATAACCTTGTTGTAACGCTCACCAGCAGTAACAAGACCAGATTGGAATTGCTCTTGAATTTCAAGCACTTCAGCTTCAGCGTCAGCCACTAAGGTGTATTTCTCGTCCGGAATAACCATGTCATCGATACCTACAGAGGCACCAGAAATGGTTGCAAAACGGAAACCGGCATACATTAATTGGTCAGCAAAAATTACAGTGTCTTTAAGACCTAGTTGGCGATAACAGGTATTGAGTAACTTAGAAATCTGCTTCTTACCCATGTTTTGGTTAACCAAATCATATGATAAGCCTTCTGGCAGAATCAAAGATAACAATGCACGGCCGACTGTAGTGTCTACAATACGTGTAGTTTTGGCTTTGTCACCATTGTCAGCAATATGCGTTTCTGTAATACGAACTTTTACACGAGCATGTAATTCAGCAGCACCAGTAGCATAAGCTTTTTCTACTTCAGCAACTGAAGCAAAAGCCATGCCTTCACCTTTACCGTTAATGCATTCACGGCTGGTGTAGTACAAACCTAATACAACGTCCTGAGACGGAGTAATAACTGGCTCACCGTTAGCAGGTGACAAAATGTTGTTGGTAGACATCATTAGCGCACGAGCTTCTAACTGAGCCTCTAGCGTTAATGGTACGTGTACCGCCATTTGGTCACCGTCGAAGTCAGCGTTGTACGCAGCACATACTAACGGATGCAATTGAATTGCTTTACCTTCAATTAGAACTGGCTCAAATGCTTGAATACCTAGTCTATGAAGTGTTGGTGCACGGTTAAGCATGACCGGATGCTCACGAATTACTTCGTCTAACACATCCCATACTTCAGCCTGTTCACGCTCAACCATTTTCTTAGCTGCTTTGATCGTAGTCGCTAAACCACGGCCTTCTAACTTGCCATAAATGAATGGTTTGAATAGCTCAAGTGCCATCTTCTTAGGAAGACCACACTGATGCAAACGCAACGTAGGACCTACGGTAATTACCGAACGACCTGAGTAATCAACACGCTTACCAAGTAAGTTCTGACGGAAACGACCTTGCTTACCTTTGATCATATCAGCCAAAGACTTAAGTGGACGCTTGTTAGAACCAGTGATAGCACGACCACGACGACCGTTATCTAATAATGCATCAACAGATTCTTGTAACATACGCTTTTCGTTACGTACGATAATATCTGGTGCAGCAAGGTCTAATAGACGCTTCAAACGGTTGTTACGGTTGATCACGCGACGATATAGATCGTTAAGATCCGATGTCGCGAAACGACCACCATCTAACGGCACTAATGGACGTAGATCAGGTGGCAGAACCGGTAATACTTTTAAGATCATCCACTCTGGCTTGTTGCCAGATGAGAAGAATGCTTCCATCAATTTCAGGCGCTTAGTCACTTTCTTACGACGCGTTTCTGAATTGATTGATGGTAGCTCTTCGCGCATTTGCTCAATTTGTTGCTCAAGATCGATAGCACGTAGCAATTCTAAAACTGCCTCAGCACCCATCTTAGCTTCAAACTCATCACCGTACTCTTCTAACGCATCTAAATACGTTTCTTCAGTAAGCATTTGGCCGCGCTCAAGCGTGGTCATGCCAGGCTCGATAACAACAAATGATTCAAAGTACAATACGCGCTCAATATCACGTAAAGTCATATCAAGCATTAAGCCGATACGAGACGGAAGTGATTTTAAGAACCAAATGTGGGCAACTGGGCTAGCCAGTTCAATGTGACCCATGCGCTCACGACGCACTTTAGTCTGGGTAACTTCTACGCCACACTTTTCACAAATAACACCACGGTGCTTAAGACGTTTGTATTTACCACACAAACATTCGTAATCTTTTACTGGACCAAAGATACGCGCACAGAACAAACCTTCACGCTCAGGCTTGAATGTACGGTAGTTAATGGTTTCTGGCTTTTTAACTTCACCAAAAGACCAAGAACGGATTAGGTCAGGCGATGCCAAACCAATTTTAATACCGTTAAATTCTTCAGTCTTGCTTTGCTGTTTAAGAAACTTTAATAAGTCTTTCACGTTTCTCTCCTGAAGGAGTTAAACCAGATGCTTTGCCTATGCAAAGCACCCTTGGTTACCAAACATTGCTTAAGTGCGATGCTTACTCTTGATCCAACTCGATATTAATACCAAGTGAACGAATTTCCTTCAACAATACGTTGAAAGACTCAGGCATGCCTGGTTGCATCTGATGATTACCGTCGACGATGTTCTTATACATCTGAGTACGACCGTTAACGTCATCTGACTTAACTGTAAGCATTTCCTGTAGCGTATAAGCAGCACCATATGCTTCAAGTGCCCATACTTCCATCTCACCGAAACGCTGACCACCGAATTGGGCTTTACCGCCCAATGGTTGTTGAGTCACTAAGCTGTACGAACCGGTAGAACGAGCGTGCATCTTGTCATCAACTAAGTGGTTCAGTTTGAGCATATACATATAACCAACAGTTACTTTACGCTCAAATTCGTTACCAGTACGGCCATCGTATAATGATAGCTGGCCAGAAGTAGGTAAGCCTGCAAGCTCAAGCATTTGCTTGATCTCTTTCTCTTTCGCACCATCAAATGCTGGTGTAGCGACAGGCACACCGCCTTTAAGATGCTTAGCAAGACGAACAACTTCATCGTCTGTGAATGAATCGATATCAACGCGCTGTAACACGTCATCACCTAATTCATACACTTGCTTGATATAGTCACGAAGTTCTGCAATCTCGCGCTGCTCTTCAAGCATAGCAGTAATACGATTACCGATACCTTTAGCTGCAGCACCCATGTGGACCTCTAATACCTGACCGATGTTCATACGCGATGGTACGCCCAATGGGTTTAGTACGATGTCGACAGGATTTCCTTCATGATCGTAAGGCATATCTTCAACTGGACAAATCTTCGAGATAACACCTTTGTTACCATGACGACCTGCCATTTTGTCACCTGGTTGAATAGTACGTTTAACTGCTAAGTAGACTTTAACAATTTTTAGTACACCCGGTGCTAAGTCATCACCTTGAGTGATCTTACGACGCTTAACTTCAAACTTCTTATCAAAATCAGCGCGCAACTCTTCATGCTGCTCAGCTAATTGCTCTAGTTCAGTTTGTTTAGCTTCGTCATCAATCACTTGGATTAGTAGGTCTTTACGTGGGATCTCATCTAATTTTGCTTCAGAGAAACCAGCAGCAAGTAACAAATTACGTGCACGGCCTAATACACCATCTTCAAGAATTTTGAACTCTTCGCCAAGGTCTTTACGAGCTTGACGAACGTGCATTTCTTCAATTTCAAGTGCACGTTTATCTTTTTCAACGCCGTCACGAGTAAATACTTGTACGTCGATGATGGTACCTTTAACAGAGTTAGGTACACGTAAAGAGCTGTCTTTAACGTCAGATGCTTTTTCACCGAAGATGGCACGCAATAACTTCTCTTCTGGAGTTAGCTGAGTTTCACCCTTAGGTGTCACTTTACCAACGAGAATATCGCCACCTTTCACTTCTGCACCAATGTAAACGATACCTGACTCATCTAATTTAGATAAAGCAGACTCTCCTACGTTTGGAATATCAGCCGTGATCTCTTCACTACCCAACTTAGTATCACGAGCAATACATGAAAGCTCTTGAATGTGGATAGTCGTGAAACGGTCTTCCTGCGCAACGCGCTCAGAAATTAAGATCGAATCTTCGAAGTTGTAACCGTTCCAAGGCATGAATGCGATACGCATGTTCTGACCAAGAGCCAAATCACCTAAATCGGTAGATGGGCCATCAGCTAAAACGTCACCACGAACCACAGGTTCACCAACAAAACAACAAGGACGTTGGTTAATACAAGTGTTTTGGTTAGAACGGGTATACTTAGTTAAGTTGTAAATGTCGATACCCGCTTCGCCTGGGCGTAGCTCATCTTCATTTACTTTAACAACAATACGGCTAGCATCAACGTAATCGACCACACCACCACGCTTAGCAGCAACAACCACGCCTGAGTCAACAGCAAGAGTACGTTCAATACCAGTACCCACTAACGGCTTATCAGCACGTAAAGTAGGAACGGCTTGACGTTGCATGTTTGCACCCATCAATGCACGGTTAGCATCATCGTGTTCTAAGAACGGAATAAGTGATGCTGCAACAGAAATAATCTGTTGTGGCGATACGTCCATATACTGAACATCAGCTGCGCGCATAAAGGTAGATTCACCTTTGTGGCGACAAGCAATTTGCTCTTCAACCATGCGACCAGTTGAGTCAACTTCAATGTTTGCCTGTGCAATAACATAACGGCCTTCTTCAATTGCTGATAAGTATTCAACTTCATCAGTAATCACACCATCAACTACCTTGCGGTAAGGTGTCTCTAAGAAACCGTAAGAGTTAGTACGCGCAAAACTTGCTAACGAGTTGATTAGACCAATGTTTGGACCCTCAGGAGTCTCAATTGGACATAAACGACCGTAGTGAGTTGGATGTACGTCACGGACTTCGAAGCCAGCACGCTCACGAGTCAAACCACCTGGGCCAAGTGCAGAAATACGACGCTTGTGCGTAACTTCTGATAGCGGGTTGTTTTGATCCATAAACTGTGACAACTGTGAAGAACCGAAGAATTCTTTTACAGCCGCAGAAATTGGCTTAGCGTTAATTAGGTCTTGAGGCATTAACTCGTTTAAGTCACCTAAAGATAGGCGCTCACGAACTGCACGCTCAACACGAACTAGACCAACACGGAATTGGTTTTCAGCCATCTCACCTACGCTACGAATACGACGGTTACCTAGATGGTCAATATCGTCGACTTCATCATAGCCATTGCGGATTTCGATGATTTTCTTCATTACTGCTACGATATCGTCTTTAGACAATATGCCAGTACCTTCATCTTCTGCAATTTCAAGACGACGGTTGAACTTCATACGACCTACTTTAGATAAGTCATAACGTTCTTCACTGAAGAATAAGTTTTGGAATAAACCTTCAGCAGCATCTTTGGTTGGTGGCTCACCAGGACGCATCATACGATAGATTTCAACTAACGCTTCTAAGCGATTAGTTGTTGAATCAATACGTAATGTGTCAGCAATATAAGCACCATGATCAAGATCATTGATAAATAAAGTATCAATTTCTTTAATGCCAGCTAAAGATAAATTGGCTAAGTCTTCTAACGTGATTTCAGTATTAGCTGTAACTAATACTTCACCAGTATCTTCGTCGATATAGTCTTGTGCAGCATACTTACCAACAATGTAATCAACTGGTACTTCAAGCTCAGTTGTATTGGTTTTTTCTAGCTGTTTAATATGACGAGCTGTAATACGACGACCAGCTTCAACTAATAAGTTGCCTTCAGCATCTTTAATGTCATAGCTTGCTGTTTCGCCACGTAAGCGATCAGGTACTAACGCCATAACTAAAGAGTCTTTCTTAATCTTGAATTGAATACGTTCGAAGAATAAGTCTAAGATATCTTGGGTGCTGTAATCTAAGGCACGTAATATGATAGTCGCAGGTAATTTACGACGACGGTCAATACGTACAAATAAGGCATCTTTTGGATCGAATTCAAAGTCAAGCCATGAACCACGGTAAGGAATAATACGTGCGTTATAAAGCACTTTACCGGAAGAGTGGGTTTTACCACGGTCATGATCAAAGAATACGCCAGGACTACGGTGTAGCTGAGATACGATTACACGCTCAGTACCGTTGATTACGAAAGTCCCATTTTCAGTCATTAATGGGATATCACCCATGTAGACTTCTTGCTCTTTAATGTCTTTTACAGTTCCAGCTGCGGCTTCACGATCAAACAACACCATGCGTAATTTAACGCGTAGTGGAGCAGAATATGTAACACCACGGATCTGACATTCTTTCACATCAAAAACTGGCTCGCCTAGTTTGTAGCTGACATATTGCAGCTCAGAGTAACCAGAAAAGCTCTTGATAGGAAAAACGCTACGAAATGCCGCTTCAAAACCGCGCTCACCCGTAGGGTCTTGATCGGTGAATTTCTTAAAAGAGTCTAACTGGATAGACAACAGATAAGGGATGTCCAAAACTTTTGGACGCTTACCAAAGTCTTTGCGAATACGCTTCTTTTCAGAATAGGAGTAAACCATGGGTTTCCTCTACTTACAAGATGTGACCAAGACTGAAATAAACTTAATTAATTCAGCACGTTTGTCCGTCACCGTTGTCGCAAGAACCTAACCAGTAATCTCTGCTAGGAACTGCTAAAACTGGCGATAAACGGTGATTAAAAATCGCCTGCGCATAAAGCGCAAAAAAGGCCGACGGTTAAAAAACCGCCAGCCTTCACCTAATTGCTTAGGTGACAGGTAAGTTAATTAAAACTTACTTGATTTCAACTTCAGCACCAGCTGCAACTAACTCAGCTTTAAGTGCTTCTGCTTCTTCTTTAGAGATAGCTTCTTTAACTGCTACTGGAGCAGATTCAGCCATAGCTTTAGCTTCTTTTAGGCCTAAACCTGTAGCGCCACGTAATGCTTTAATAACAGCAACTTTGTTAGCACCGTGTGAAGTTAGAACTACGTCAAACTCTGTTTGCTCTTCAGCTGCAGCACCAGCGTCAGCACCGCCAGCTACAACAGCAGCAGCAGCAGAAACGCCGAATTTTTCTTCCATAGCTTCGATTAGTTCAACAACTTCCATTACAGACATTGCTGCAAAAGCTTCTAAGATTTGATCTTTAGTGATAGACATTAGAAATATTTCCTATTGTTCTGAATTCAATTTAATTAAGCAGCTAATAAAATATTAAGCGGCTTCTTTCTGATCGCGTAGGGCGGCCAATGTACGTACAAACTTGCCAGCAGATGCTTCTTTCATAGTCATCATTAACTGAGCTAGTGCTTCTTCGTATGTTGGTAGTTTCGCTAAACGATCAATATCAGCTGCAGGGATAAATTCCCCTTCGAAAGCTGCACCTTTAACTTCAAACTTTTCTTGCGCTTTAGCGAAATCTTTTAAAAGACGCGCTGCAGCACCTGGATGATCAGTAGAAAAAGCTAATAAAGTTGGGCCAGTGAACGTTTCTGCAAGGCATTCAAATGAAGTACCTTCAACAGCACGTTTAGCTAATGTGTTACGTACTACACGTACATATACATTTGCTTCACGAGCTGCTTTACGCAGACCGGTCATAGCGCCTACAGTTACACCGCGAGAATCGGCAACAACTGCAGAAAGTGCACCTTTGGCAGCTTCGTTGACTTCAGCAACAATTGCCTTTTTGTCTTCGAGTCTTAATGCCATTGGCTTTACTCCTGGATTCTACCTAGGGTTAACCCTAGTATTTACCAAACCAAGCACAACATGTACTTAGTTACTTACGGTGCAGAGATTCCAGCAGAAAAAATTCTATCTGGGGCCTGTCACCGTCTACGCAGGAAATTAAGTAAATCGTTAGAAAAACACCTGCGGTCTTGGACGGAAGCCGACTTTTTATTCAGATTTAGTTAAAAATCAGACTAAATTACGGCTTCAACCCACAAAGTGCGCGCATTATAAACTAATGCACGCAATTTGTAAAATTACTTAACGTCTTCCAAGCTAGCTTGGTCAACTGCAACACCTGCACCCATAGTGGTAGAGATGCTAACTTTTTTCACGTAAACGCCTTTTGCAACTGCAGGCTTAGCCTTTTTCAGTGCAGACACTAACGCTTCTAAGTTTTCTTTAAGTTGTTCTGTGGTGAAATCCACTTTACCAATGGTAGTGTGAATAATACCGTTCTTGTCGTTGCGGTAACGAACTTGACCAGCTTTTGCATTTTTAACTGCTTCAGCAACGTTTGGCGTTACAGTACCAGTCTTAGGGTTAGGCATTAAACCACGTGGACCTAAGATTTGACCTAACATACCAACAACGCGCATTGCGTCTGGAGATGCGATAACAACGTCAAAGTTCATTTCACCAGCTTTAACTTGTGCAGCTAGATCATCCATACCCACAAGTTCGGCGCCAGCTTCTTTAGCAGCTTCAGCGTTTGCACCTTGTGTGAATACAGCAACACGAACTTCACGACCAGTACCGTGAGGAAGTACAGTAGCACCACGCACGTTTTGATCTGATTTACGAGGATCGATACCTAGGTTTACAGCTACGTCTACACTTTCAACAAACTTAGCAGTTGCTAATTCTTTTAAAAGAGCCACAGCTTCGTTGATGTCATACAATTTTGTTGCATCAACTTTTTCGCGGATTACGCGAGCGCGCTTAGTTAGCTTTGCCATTATATTAGTCCTCTACTACCAAACCCATTGAACGTGCAGTACCTTCAATTGAGCGAGTCATCGCTTCAATGTCAGCACCAGTCATATCAGCGGCTTTAGTTTCAGCAATTTCCTGAACAGCGCTACGCTTGATAGTTCCTACTTTTTGAGTGTTAGGACGACCAGAACCTGATTTCAAACCAGCTGCTTTAAGCAGTAGGAAAGACGCAGGAGGAGTCTTAGTTTCAAAAGTGAAAGAACGGTCGTTATAAACAGTGATCACAACAGGAATTGGCATACCTTTTTCGAACTTTTCAGTACGAGCGTTGAATGCTTTACAGAATTCCATGATGTTCACACCTTTTTGACCTAAAGCAGGACCAACTGGTGGAGATGGGTTTGCAGCACCGGCTGCTACTTGTAGCTTAATATAAGCTTCAATTTTCTTTGCCATGTCGACATTTCCTCTATTTGGGTTCAAACGCATCTCGGCGACATGCCAATCTGCTCCCCTGAAAACAACGGGTGCGGATTATACAAAAATCCTCACCCGCAAACAATTACTTTTTGTGGTTATTTTAATCAGCTTTTTTCAACTTGATTAAAATCTAGTTCTACTGGTGTAGAACGACCGAAAATCATAACTGAAACCTTTACACGACTCTTATCGTAATCCACTTCTTCGATTGTGCCGTTAAAGTCAGCAAAAGGACCGTCACATACACGAACCACTTCACCAGGTTCGTAGATAACACGATGAGTAGGTGAACTAACTGTGTCTTGTAAACGTTGTAAAATCGCGTTGGCTTCTTTGTCAGAAATCGGCGCTGGACGATCTGAAGTACCACCAATAAAGCCCATCACACGTGGGATGCTCTTCACTAAATGCCAACTTTCATCGTTCATTTCCATCTGCACTAATACATAGCCAGGAAAAAACTTACGTTCACTTTTACGACGCTGTCCTGCACGCATTTCAACAACTTCTTCGGTAGGCACTAAAATCTCACCAAAGTAATGTTCCATATTGTGCATTTTGATATGCTCAAGCAGTGTTTTTAATACACGGCCTTCATAGCCTGAAAAGGCCTGAATCACATACCATCTTTTTTTCGCTTCTGTAGCTTCAGTCATCTTAAATGCCTATACGCCTGTAATTAAATTCACAACTCGCAACAAGATTGCATCCAGACCCCAAAGGATCAATGCAACAACTGCTGTTGCAGCAAGTACAATAAAAGTCGTGTTAAGTGCTTCTTGGCGAGTTGGCCAAATCACTTTACGCACTTCGATGTGCGCTTCACGAGCAAAAGATAGTGCTTGCTTGCCTTTTACGGTTTGGAAGGCAATGAAACCAGCAATTGCAAAAGTAACAATTACGCCAGCGGTACGTGCAACTACGCTAGCTTCAGCAAAAAATTGGTTTGCAACAACTGCAGCTGCGATTAGCAGTACAGCTATGCCCCATTTTACGATATCCAGAGAGTTACCCTGGCTTTCAGTATTTGTTGTCATCGGTTAATTCCGTTACTCACTACGACCTGAGCTTAGTAACAGCTTTGCTGTCACACTATTATTCCGAGCATTCCCAGAAACTATACAGCACAGGGTCAAAAATCGGCCATAGATTGTATTCTGATTCGGCTTTATTCGCAACAAATCAGGCAATGTTATCGGCACAAATCAGAAAAATAGTTTGATTTTATTAATGAAGCACCATAGACAAAAAAGGAAGCCGAAGCTTCCTTTTAATTAGTGTGAACTAAAGTCGCTATTAAGCGATGATTTTAGCTACAACACCAGCACCAACTGTACGGCCACCTTCACGAATTGCGAAGCGTAAACCTTCGTCCATCGCGATTGGGTAGATTAGAGTAACAACCATCTTAATGTTGTCACCAGGCATTACCATTTCTACGCCTTCTGGTAACTCGATAGTACCTGTTACGTCAGTTGTACGGAAGTAGAACTGTGGACGGTAACCTTTGAAGAATGGAGTGTGACGACCACCTTCTTCTTTTGATAACACGTATACTTCTGATTCAAAAGTTGTATGTGGAGTGATTGTTCCTGGCTTAGCTAGTACTTGACCACGTTCTACGTCATCACGCTTAGTACCACGTAATAACACACCACAGTTCTCACCTGCACGACCTTCGTCAAGCAGTTTACGGAACATTTCTACACCAGTACAAGTTGTCTTAGTGGTTTCTTTTACACCAACAATTTCAACTTCATCTGATACGCGGATGATACCACGCTCAACACGACCTGTTACCACTGTACCACGACCTGAAATCGAGAATACGTCTTCGATTGGTAGTAGGAATGGCTTATCGATATCACGCTCTGGCTCTGGAATATAAGTATCAAGCGCTTCTGCTAACTCAAGTACTTTTGCTTCCCATGCTGCATCGCCTTCTAACGCTTTTAATGCAGAACCTTGGATTACTGGTAAGTCATCACCTGGGAAGTCATACTCTGAAAGAAGTTCACGAACTTCCATTTCTACTAATTCTAGTAACTCTTCGTCATCTACCATGTCACACTTGTTCATGAATACGATGATGAAAGGTACACCAACCTGACGTGAAAGCAGGATGTGCTCACGTGTTTGAGGCATTGGACCGTCAGTTGCAGCTACTACTAAGATTGCGCCATCCATCTGTGCAGCACCAGTGATCATGTTTTTAACATAATCCGCGTGACCTGGACAGTCTACGTGTGCGTAGTGACGAGTTGGTGTGTCATACTCGATGTGAGAAGTATTAATAGTAATACCGCGCTCACGCTCTTCTGGAGCGTTATCGATTTGTGCAAAGTTTTTAACTTCACCACCATAAGTCTTAGATAAAACAGCAGAGATAGCTGCAGTTAAAGTTGTTTTACCATGGTCAACGTGACCGATGGTGCCTACGTTTACGTGGGGCTTAGAACGTTCAAATTTAGCTTTTGCCATGGTATTGCCTCAATCCAATAGTTTGGTGATGGAAACGCACATATAATAAAAATCCGATGTATTAAGTACACATCGAATCGTTTAATTTAGTTAGGAACTTAATATGGTAGGTTGATACTGAAAGGGTAGCTATTATTGCCGACCTCACCTTTGTTTAGATGTGCTCTACAAACTGAGCTATATCAGCATTCAAATTTTGGAGCGGATGGCGGGAATCGAACCCGCGTTATCAGCTTGGAAGGCTGGAGTAATACCATTATACGACATCCGCGCAACCTACATAGGCTACCTAACTAGAAAATGGTGGAGGGAGAAGGATTCGAACCTTCGAAGGCTGAGCCGTCAGATTTACAGTCTGATCCCTTTGGCCACTCGGGAACCCCTCCAGAAAATGGTGCCGGCACCAAGAGTCGAACTCGGGACCTACTGATTACAAGTCAGTTGCTCTACCAACTGAGCTATGCCGGCTAATCATTTCGGAAACGGATATTAGGTAAATGTTCGCACAAGTGCAATAGAAAAATTATAAAAAAGCTAAAAAAAGTCTTAATCGATGTTTTTTTGTGCTCAAATGCCATTTCAAGCTAGATTTTTAATCAATTTCAATTATCAACTAGGTAATTGAATGGCAAAGTATTGTCGAGGTATTAGGGATCGTGTACTGTGCCAAACTCATTATAAAGGTTGGTTAGGTCAATGAAAAACTCCATTCAAGAAGCTTTATATCTTTCTTTTCAGCGCCAGCAATGGTCCAAATTAAGAAAATCAGTTCCATTGACTCTCAGTCAAGAAGAACTTGAAGACCTTCGTGGTATGAATGAAAAGTTATCATTGGACGAAGTTACCGATATCTATCTTCCCTTGAGTCGTTTATTAAATCTTATCGTGGGAGCAAAACAACAACGCGGTATGATAGTCAATAAATTTCTTGAGCAGAACTCGTCGCAGTCCCCCTACATCATCAGCATTGCTGGTAGTGTCGCAGTAGGTAAAAGTACTACTGCTCGTATTTTACAAACTTTGCTTCAACGTTGGCCTGAGCATCCAAAGGTAGATCTTGTAACCACTGATGGATTTTTATATCCATTAGCAGATTTAAAGCGCAAAGGCTTACTACAGCGCAAAGGCTTTCCTGAAAGCTATGACATGAAAATGTTGGTTGATTTTATATCGGCCGTAAAAGCGGGAGAAACTAAAGTCCTTGCACCTATCTATTCACATGTTACCTATGATAGATGCCATGATAAAAATCAAGTTATTGAACAACCCGATATTCTAATTTTAGAAGGCCTTAATGTACTTCAAACCGGTTTAGATTCCCCCGTTGATATCCGCAGACCATTTGTATCGGACTTTGTAGACTTTTCTATTTATGTAGATGCTGAAGAATCGTTATTGAAGAACTGGTATCAACAACGGTTTTTGCAATTTCGAAAAGGCGCATTTAGCGATCCTAATTCATTTTTCCATCACTATGCGGGTTTATCAGATGAGGAAGCCAACACCATATCAGCTAACATCTGGGACACCATTAACGGTCCCAATTTAAAGTTAAATATTCAACCCACTCGTGAAAGGGCCAACTTAATACTTAAAAAAGGTCAAAACCATCTCATGGATATTGTTTTACTGCGTAAATAACTATTAATAGCGCCTAAAGGGCATTAGGCGCTACGCAAACTAATTTCACCACCAATATAAGCTTTTACACTGTCTTCGGTCTCAATCAGCACTGCACCTTGTTCATCAATACCTTTGTAAAGACCGCATACTTCATTAGGTGACATGATCAATCTAATTGGTTGATTATCATACAAGTCATATTTCGCCCATTGCTTAATAAACGGCGCTAAACCAAATTTAGCAAACGTCTGAATATCTTGCTTTAATTGTTTGTGCAAACAAATAAGCAATTCAGTCTTATTAAGCGGCTCCATTAAACCACTTAAATCACTCCAAGGTTGATCAATTAACTCTCCCTGAGACAAAGGCATATTGAGATTAATTCCAAAACCAATAACTAACGATGTGCTACTTTGGGGAGTCGGTACCATTTCTATCAAAATGCCCGCAAGCTTCTTACCCTCTAAGTAGATATCATTTGGCCATTTTAACCCTAAACCCGTCACGCTAAGGTGCGACAACCCCTCAACAATGGAGCAAGCAATAACAAGGCTTAATCCCACCGTTTTAGCGGGTGGTTGATCGAACTGCCAGAACAAAGATGCATACAAGTGATGAGCATACGGAGATACCCATTGACGACCTCTACGCCCACGACCTGCAGACTGATATTCACTAACACAAATATCACCAGATTTTAAATCTTCATAATGATTCAGCAAAAAGCTATTAGTGCTTGTAATCTCATCAAAGTAAAAGCATCTATTATCGATTCCGTTAATTAATTTTTGCTCATCTACTAGCGTAATAGGAGTTGCAAGTTTATACCCCTTGCCTTTAACGCTAAAAATCTCAATTCCATAATCTGCTAGCGAATTGATATGTTGATTAATCGCCATACGAGACAAGCCTAATTCATTTGCTAACCATTCACCTGATACAAAATTCTTGGCATTGAGTAAGGCTAATATTTCTCGTTTACGAACCCAATGATTATTCATGATAAAATCACTTCTCCAAATTCAGCAATTATCCTAGGCTCAACTTCCAATTGCACATCAAACCGCTGTTCAATCTCATCAATTATTTTCAAAGCTAAATTACAAACATCGGCCCCTGTCGCACTATTGTTATTGACAATAACCAAAGCCTGTTGCTGATGAATACATGCACCACCAACACACACTCCTTTCAACCCAGCGTTATCAATTAACCACCCCGCTGCCAATTTATGTTGAGAGTTATCTAAGTTGTAATGCACCATATTCGGGAATTCAGTCAGTAACTGCTTAAGCTTTTCAGTATCGATTATTGGATTTTTAAAAAAACTACCCACATTGCCCAATACTCGAGGATCAGGCAGTTTAGATGCTCGCGTTTTGCACACTAAATCTACAATCATATCCGCATCAACTGTTTCTTTATTCAAAGAAGTCAGCGGCACATAAGAAAGATTCGGCTTCCAACATCTTGATAATTTCAAGGTGACAGCAGTGATTAAAACTTTATTCCTCAATTGCTGTTTAAAAATAGATTCTCGATAAGAAAATTGACAATCTTGATTACTGATTTCATACATTTCACCAGCATCCAAATCAACAAATTCGACAGAATGACAGACATCAGCAAGCTCAACACCGTAAGCACCAATATTTTGGATAGGCGCTGCACCAACCGAACCTGGGATCAGTGCTAAATTTTCAATGCCATAGATACCATGAGCAAGACAATATTTCACAAGATCATGCCAATTTTCACCTGCTTCGACAGTTAAATATACATTTTCGGCATCTTCCTGTTGAGTAATGCCCTTTGTATCCACCTGAATGACAGTTCCCGCAAAATTTTCTGAGAATACAACATTACTACCGCCGCCTAAGATCAGCATAGCCCGATCAGAATGATATGTTTCATAGCAGACATTAACTAATTCTTGCTTATCAGAGATTGAAAGAAACTCATCACAACAAACATCCAATCCAAGGGTATTAATTTCACGCAAACTGGCAGGCATAACAGATACTATTCAGGTCATATACAATTAATACATTGTAACAGGCTTCTTTACTTATGTAGAAGTACAGCTTTTTTGATGTTCAAAAATGATAAAAAGCAAAAAGCACATTACGTTAATAAAGGGCTTTTTGGCTTTAATTGGCGCTTGGAAATGACATACTTTCACATGGGCATATCGAGCACACTATCGTTTGTTGCAAAGCTTCAATAGTATTTGATAAGCACTATTCGATATTAAAAAACCAAAATGCAAAAAGCCCGTTACGTTAGTAACGGGCTTTTTGGCTTTAATTGGCATCTGGAAATGACCTACTCTCACATGGGGAGACCCCACACTACCATCGGCGATACTGTGTTTCACTTCTGAGTTCGGAATGGGATCAGGTGGGACCACAGCTCTATGGTTTCCAGACAAACTTTTCTCTAGGGCATAACACTAGACTATTCGTGGTGCTGATACCCAGAATCGAACTGGGGACCTCATCCTTACCAAGGATGCGCTCTACCGACTGAGCCATATCAGCAAAACTCAGTATGTCTTTTTTAAAAAGACATCAAGCTTAATGCTTGTATTAATTTAGCGCCTGGAAATGACCTACTCTCACATGGGGAGACCCCACACTACCATCGGCGATACTGTGTTTCACTTCTGAGTTCGGAATGGGATCAGGTGGGACCACAGCTCTATGGTTTCCAGACAAATTTGTCTATTTAACGCCTTGGCATTAAATAATAATTCGGAAAGCTGATTTGAGTTCACACTGCTTAAGTGCTTTATCCTAATACTAAGTATCAGTACGACCTCCACGGAAGGAGGAAGTGCTTTAAACGTCTGGAACGTTTTAAGTAAAACCCATCTGGGTTGTATGGTTAAGCCTCACGAGTCATTAGTACATGTTAGCTCAACGCCTCACAACGCTTACACACCATGCCTATCAACGTCCTAGTCTCGAACGGCTCTTTAGAGGTCTTAAAGACCTAGGGATGACTCATCTTAGGGCTCGCTTCCCGCTTAGATGCTTTCAGCGGTTATCGATTCCGAACGTAGCTACCGGGCAATGCTATTGGCATAACAACCCGAACACCAGCGGTTCGTCCACTCCGGTCCTCTCGTACTAGGAGCAGCTCCCTTCAATCATCCAACGCCCACGGCAGATAGGGACCGAACTGTCTCACGACGTTCTGAACCCAGCTCGCGTACCACTTTAAATGGCGAACAGCCATACCCTTGGGACCGACTTCAGCCCCAGGATGTGATGAGCCGACATCGAGGTGCCAAACACCGCCGTCGATATGAACTCTTGGGCGGTATCAGCCTGTTATCCCCGGAGTACCTTTTATCCGTTGAGCGATGGCCCTTCCATTCAGAACCACCGGATCACTATGACCTACTTTCGTACCTGCTCGACGTGTATGTCTCGCAGTTAAGCTGGCTTATGCCATTGCACTAACCGTACGATGTCCGACCGTACTTAGCCAACCTTCGTGCTCCTCCGTTACTCTTTGGGAGGAGACCGCCCCAGTCAAACTACCCACCAGGCACTGTCCTCAACCCCGATTAGGGGCCAGAGTTAGAACATCAACACTACAAGGGTGGTATTTCAAGGACGACTCCACACAAACTAGCGTTCATGCTTCAAAGTCTCCCACCTATCCTACACATGTAGGGTCAATGTTCAGTGCCAAGCTATAGTAAAGGTTCACGGGGTCTTTCCGTCTAGCCGCGGGTATACGGCATCTTCACCGCAATTTCAACTTCACTGAGTCTCGGCTGGAGACAGCGTGGCCATCATTACGCCATTCGTGCAGGTCGGAACTTACCCGACAAGGAATTTCGCTACCTTAGGACCGTTATAGTTACGGCCGCCGTTTACCGGGGCTTCGATCATGAGCTTCTCTTGCGATAACCCAATCAATTAACCTTCCGGCACCGGGCAGGCGTCACACCGTATACGTCATCTTGCGATTTTGCACAGTGCTGTGTTTTTGATAAACAGTTGCAGCCACCTGGTATCTGCGACTCCCAGCAGCTTAGAGAGCAAGTCTCATCACCACCAGGAGCGTACCTTCTCCCGAAGTTACGGTACCATTTTGCCTAGTTCCTTCAGCCGAGTTCTCTCAAGCGCCTTGGTATTCTCTACCCGACCACCTGTGTCGGTTTGGGGTACGATTCCCGCTAACCTGAAGCTTAGAAGATTTTCCTGGAAGCATGGCATCAACTACTTCATCACCTTAGTGACTCGTCATCAGCTCTCAGCGTTATGTGTTCCCGGATTTGCCTAAGAACACCGCCTACTACCTTAAACGCGGACTACCAACGCCGCGCTAGCCTAGCCTTCTCCGTCTCTCCATCGCAGTTAGCGGAAGTACAGAAATATTAATCTGTTTCCCATCGATTACGCCTTTCGGCCTCACCTTAGGGGTCGACTCACCCTGCCCCGATTAACGTTGGACAGGAACCCTTGGTCTTTCGGCGAGGGAGTTTTTCACTCCCTTTATCGTTACTCATGTCAGCATTCGCACTTCTGATACCTCCAGCGTGGGTTACCCCTTCACCTTCAACGGCTTACAGAACGCTCCTCTACCGCTTGCACCTAAGTGCAAACCCGTAGCTTCGGTGTATTGCTTAGCCCCGTTACATCTTCCGCGCAGGCCGACTCGACTAGTGAGCTATTACGCTTTCTTTAAATGATGGCTGCTTCTAAGCCAACATCCTAGCTGTCTAAGCCTTCCCACATCGTTTCCCACTTAGCAATAACTTTGGGACCTTAGCTGACGGTCTGGGTTGTTTCCCTTTTGACGACGGACGTTAGCACCCGCCGTCTGTCTCCCGAGTAGTACTCATTGGTATTCGGAGTTTGCAAAGGGTTGGTAAGTCGGGATGACCCCCTAGCCTTAACAGTGCTCTACCCCCAATGGTATTCGCTCGAGGCGCTACCTAAATAGCTTTCGAGGAGAACCAGATATCTCCCGGTTTGATTGGCCTTTCACCCCCAGCCACAAGTCATCCGCTCATTTTTCAACATAAGTCGGTTCGGTCCTCCAGTTGATGTTACTCAACCTTCAACCTGCCCATGGCTAGATCACCGGGTTTCGGGTCTACGCCTTGCAACTAAACGCGCAGTTAACACTCGGTTTCCCTACGGCTCCGCTATTCGCTTAACCTCGCTACAAAACGTAAGTCGCTGACCCATTATACAAAAGGTACGCAGTCACGGTCTCAAGAACCGCTCCCACTGCTTGTACGTATACGGTTTCAGGTTCTATTTCACTCCCCTCACAGGGGTTCTTTTCGCCTTTCCCTCACGGTACTGGTTCACTATCGGTCAGTCAGGAGTATTTAGCCTTGGAGGATGGTCCCCCATATTCAAACAGGATATCACGTGTCCCGCCTTACTCGTTTTCATCAATGGTTAGTTTTCGTGTACGGGGCTATCACCCTGTGCCGCTGTGCTTTCCAACACATTCCACTAACACCCCACTGACTTAAGGGCTAATCCCCGTTCGCTCGCCGCTACTAGGGGAATCTCGGTTGATTTCTTTTCCTCCGGGTACTTAGATGTTTCAGTTCCCCGGGTTTGCCTCCTACAGCTATGTATTCACTGCAGGATAGTTGCTTATGCAACTGGGTTTCCCCATTCGGACATCGTTAGCTCAAATGCTTGTTACTAGCTCGCCAACGCTTTTCGCAAGTTACTACGTCCTTCATCGCCTCTGACTGCCAAGGCATCCACCGTATACGCTTAGTCACTTAACCATACAACCCAAATGAGTTTCACTTGAGCTGTATTGCAACTAGCTGGTTTTTACTTTGATAATTCATGCACTTTCGCACACGAAATCGCCTTAGTTTTAGAATATTCAAGACACTTAAACAGTGTTTTGAGAACTCAATGTTTAATACTTATCGTATTAAACGATTTGTAAGTAATCACATGACAGACTCATGTAATTAAATACTATCAGCTTTCCAAATTGTTAAAGAACGGGCTTAAAAAAGCCAAAGATAAATTTCTCATTTATCTTTGGCATCTCTATCCATATACAGTGTAAATGGTGGAGCTATGCGGGATCGAACCGCAGACCTCCTGCGTGCAAGGCAGGCGCTCTCCCAGCTGAGCTATAGCCCCATTTACATGCAGTTGAGAATTACGTTTACGTTATTACCAAATCATTTCTAATCAAGGCGGTTGATGACGACATTTAGTTTACTAAACGACTTATCAGCCAACGCAGAATAGGAAAGATTTTGGTGGGTCAGAGTGGACTTGAACCACCGACCTCACCCTTATCAGGGGTGCGCTCTAACCAGCTGAGCTACAGACCCAACGTAATTTCTCTTTTCTTCTATCAAGTAATCTGTGTGAACACTCAGCAAATATTGAGTTAGTCGTATAGGTAAGGAGGTGATCCAGCCCCAGGTTCCCCTAGGGCTACCTTGTTACGACTTCACCCCAGTCATGAACCACAAAGTGGTGAGCGTTCTCCCGAAGGTTAAACTACCCACTTCTTTTGCAGCCCACTCCCATGGTGTGACGGGCGGTGTGTACAAGGCCCGGGAACGTATTCACCGTAGCATTCTGATCTACGATTACTAGCGATTCCGACTTCATGGAGTCGAGTTGCAGACTCCAATCCGGACTACGACGAGCTTTGTGAGATTAGCTCCACCTCGCGGCTTTGCAACCCTCTGTACTCGCCATTGTAGCACGTGTGTAGCCCTACTCGTAAGGGCCATGATGACTTGACGTCGTCCCCACCTTCCTCCGGTTTATCACCGGCAGTCTCCCTAAAGTTCCCACCATTACGTGCTGGCAAATAAGGATAGGGGTTGCGCTCGTTGCGGGACTTAACCCAACATTTCACAACACGAGCTGACGACAGCCATGCAGCACCTGTCTCAGAGTTCCCGAAGGCACCAATCCATCTCTGGAAAGTTCTCTGGATGTCAAGAGTAGGTAAGGTTCTTCGCGTTGCATCGAATTAAACCACATGCTCCACCGCTTGTGCGGGCCCCCGTCAATTCATTTGAGTTTTAACCTTGCGGCCGTACTCCCCAGGCGGTCTACTTAATGCGTTAGCTTGAGAGCCCAGTGTTCAAGACACCAAACTCCGAGTAGACATCGTTTACGGCGTGGACTACCAGGGTATCTAATCCTGTTTGCTCCCCACGCTTTCGTGCATGAGCGTCAGTCTTTGTCCAGGGGGCCGCCTTCGCCACCGGTATTCCTTCAGATCTCTACGCATTTCACCGCTACACCTGAAATTCTACCCCCCTCTACAAGACTCTAGTTACTCAGTTCCAAATGCAATTCCCAGGTTGAGCCCGGGGCTTTCACATCTGGCTTAAATAACCGCCTGCGCACGCTTTACGCCCAGTAATTCCGATTAACGCTCGGACCCTCCGTATTACCGCGGCTGCTGGCACGGAGTTAGCCGGTCCTTCTTCTGTAGGTAACGTCACAGCTAACAAGTATTAATTGCTAACCTTTCCTCCCTACTGAAAGTGCTTTACAACCCGAAGGCCTTCTTCACACACGCGGCATGGCTGCATCAGGCTTTCGCCCATTGTGCAATATTCCCCACTGCTGCCTCCCGTAGGAGTCTGGGCCGTGTCTCAGTCCCAGTGTGGCTGATCATCCTCTCAGAACAGCTAGGGATCGTCGCCTTGGTGAGCCATTACCTCACCAACTAGCTAATCCCACCTAGGTTCATCCAATCGCGGAAGGCCCGAAGGTCCCCTCCTTTCCCCCGTAGGGCGTATGCGGTATTAGCAGTCGTTTCCAACTGTTATCCCCCTCGACTGGGCAGATCCCTAGGCATTACTCACCCGTCCGCCGCTCGCCGGCAAAGATAGCAAGCTATCTTCCCGCTGCCGCTCGACTTGCATGTGTTAGGCCTGCCGCCAGCGTTCAATCTGAGCCATGATCAAACTCTTCAATTAAAAGTTTTTTCGAACTAAGTTCGACTCAATGAATTCTACTGTCATGCGCTAACTCTATTTAAAGAGTTAACTTGTCTAGTATGAACATTCTATTGAGATTTAAATTTTTGATTGCTTCCTAAGAAGCAATTTCGAATAACTCAATACCTGTGAATGTCCACACAGATTACTTGATAAATTGTTAAAGAGCGTTGACCGTTTCAACCGGTCAGGGCTGCGTATTTTACGCATTCCCGTTGTGGCGTCAAGTGTTTTTTCAAACTTTCTTTTCGCCTTAATTTGATTGCCTATTTGCTAATCAAATCAAGCTGGCTCGGTGTTGGCTATTGCTGTCTGCCGTGTCAGTGGATGCGCATTATAGGCAGATAAGATTTTAGCGCAAGAGGCAATATCGATCTTTTTATCCGACCGTCGATCTTTTGTTCAAATTGTATATTTGGAGTTCAATGACTACGTATTTGTTAGCCTAATCGGACAAAAAACGTGTATTTTTCATATTTAAGCTAATTTTAAGGTCGTTTTTTCAACACTACACTGGTTAATCTGCTGATTATTAATTAACATATAGCGGTTTTTTAACAGTTATTTTTCAATTTTCATTTTATTAGAGATTATTTTATGCAGAAATCATTCGTGATTGTATTAGTTTCGGCGCTTGTAGGTGCTTTTGTTTTTTTCCAATTTGTTAATATTGCTGCTTCTGTAGCTTTTATCGCTGGGATTGTAACCGCTAGTTTAATTTTTAGTTTTATTCCATCAAGTCAAGCTAAGGGATCTGATGAGCCTTACGTTGGACCAACAATGACTTTATATGTAGGTAACTTGCCTTATCGTGTACATGAAGGTGAAGTGAAGGAGTTGTTTGGTGAGTATGGTCCAGTGAATAGCGTGCGTTTAGTTCGAGATCGTAAAACTGGTCGTCGTAAAGGTTTTGGTTTTGTTGAAATGTCTGAAGCAGGTGCTCAAAAAGCAATGGGCAAATTAAACGACTACACTTTTCAAGAACGTACTCTGAAGGTAAGAGAGGCCAAGTCACAAGAATCAGAAGGTTCTGACTCTGCTAATTAATTTTACTTGCTGCCACTTCACCAAGTGACAGCTCAATTAACCAGTTATGTGATTAACAGATGTGAATCCGTAACTGGTTAATGCTTTATATAATCCCGCTGTAATTTCTCTTGTATAACTCACCGCTAAATGGCCACTACTTTTATTAGTTGATTGAATTAGTGATTTCACTCTATTCGCTATTGCTGAACCAGAATCCAACAATTTTATATCATCACCTAATATTTGCTGTATTTGTTGGGCGATGATTGGGAAATGAGTACAACCTAGCACCAACACATCCATATCAGCTTGTTTTATTGGTTCTAGAATATTGGCTAGCTGGGTTTGATTTATCTCACCTTGGGCGACATATTCTTCAGCCATCAATACCAGCTCTGATGATCCAAAAAGGATAACTTGGCAATCATGAGCAAACTGATTAATTAATTCATTTGTGTAATCGCGTTTTACTGTACCGGGAGTGGCTAGCAGTCCAATACGCTTTTTTACTGATATTGTTGCTGCAGGCTTAATTGCTGGCACAACACCCACAACCGGAATCGATAACCTATCTCTAAGTGCCGGTAAAACCAATGTGCTTGCGGTATTGCAAGCAACAACAACTATACTAGGATTAATTTTTGCTACTTGCTGCTCAATCAATGCAACACAGCCATTTACTAAATCTTGCTCACTTAAGTCACCGTATGGCAATCGAGCATTATCAAACAAATAATGATAATCATGCTGTGGTAACAGTTTACGAATTTCTGTCAGAACCGATAAACCACCAATACCTGAGTCGAATACAAGAATAGGTTCTAACAAAATTATCTCCATTAAAAAAGTGATGCTTAATCACACTATGATGTTTACATTGGATATCAGCGCTATTTGTTATAAAATTTGCGCCCTTTTTTATTGCCTTTGGTGGACAAGATGAATTTAGCAGCCATGGATCCTAAAAACTATGATGCGCAACTCGAGCAAAAACGTATCAAGCTTGAACAAATTTTTGCTGAGTTCTCTCCACCAGCACTAGAGGTCTTCCCTTCCGAACCTGCGCATTATCGTATGCGGACCGAATTTAGAATGTGGCACGAGGGTGACGACTTATATTACTACATGTTCGATAAAGAGCTGAATGAGAAAGTGCGTTGTGATCAATATATTGCAGCTAGCACCCTGATTAACCAAATGATGACAGCGTTAATTAATGAATTGAAGCTTAATCCGGCGTTACGTCACAAGTTATTCCAAGTCGATTTTCTTTCAACTCTAAGTGGCGAGATCTTAGTGTCTTTGCTTTATCACCGTCAATTAGATGATGAGTGGTTATCACAAGCAAAATTATTAAAAGCCAAATTATCTGAACAATTTAATGTCAATATCATTGGTCGTGCCCGCAAGCAAAAAATTGATTTAGATAGAGAGTTTGTGGTTGAAACTTTAACAGTTAATGGTCAAACGCTGCATTATAAACAAATTGAAAACAGTTTTACGCAACCCAATGCCAAAGTATCGGTCAAAATGCTTGAATGGGCCATCGATGCCACTAAAAACAGCCAAGGTGATTTACTTGAGCTCTATTGTGGCAATGGCAATTTCTCTATTGCACTCGCACAAAACTTTAATAAGGTTTTAGCCACTGAACTAGCAAAACCGTCAGTTGATGCAGCACAATTTAATATTGAAATAAATAAAGTCGATAATCTACAAATCATTCGCATGTCAGCAGAAGACTTTAGCGATGCCATGGCTAAAAAGCGTAGTTTTAGACGTTTAGAAGGAATTGATTTAGACAGCTACGATTGCAACACGATATTTGTTGACCCACCGCGTGCTGGGATTGACGATGAAACCTTAAAGCTAGTGCAAGGCTATGAGCGAATTTTATATATTTCTTGTAATCCACAAACCTTAAAAGATAACTTACAAACCCTAAGTGCTACTCATAAAATCACTCGTTTCGCCTTATTTGATCAGTTCCCATACACTGACCATATGGAATCAGGTGTTTTGTTAGAGCGAAAGTAAACCTATCGGATTAATCCACACCATTAAAAAGGGCAGATTGAATCTGCCCTTTTTGTCACTTAATGCTACATCGACTAACTGCTTCGCTCAGCTTTTAAATCCATCTTATGCTGTAGCGCCTCAGCGCCAGTCGCCACAATACGCAAATGCAATACCAGTTGGTCCGCCAATAACTTGCGCTCGCTGCGCTTCAAATCTAACGCACTCGCTCCAGCATTGAACACCAAAGTCACTAATGCCTCAGCTTGCGCACGTGCAAGCAGCGGATGACGATTGGCATGAACTTCTGTGTAGTGAGTCAATTCAGATATAAAGTGTTCAATTTCACGCTCTACCGCAGCGCGAAAAGCCGCTGATGTACCCGATCGCTCATGTAATAAAATACGAAAAACGTTGGGATTAGACTCAAGCACTTCCATAAAGGTGTCGACCGAAATTCGGATCACACTCCCCCCCGCTTCCGCACGTTGCCTGCCCTTGCGCATCATTTGTCGTAAAGTTAGTCCACCTTCATCAACCATGGTTAACCCAAGCTCATTCATGTCTTTAAAATGACGATAAAAAGAGGTTGGTGCTATGCCCGCCTCGCGAGCGACTTCACGTAAGCTCAAACTAGAAAAACTACGCTCTGCACTTAATTGATTAAATGCCGCATCCACTAATGCGCGACGAGTTTTCTCTTTTTGTTGTGCTCTTACACCCATTTAACAGCCCGTTTAGTCAATAATAATTAACAGATAATAGCGCTTTTATTCGTAAAACGCAGCCTTAATGAACTTGACCGCAAGGCAATCAGAGGCTAAATTAGCGTACATATGTACGCTCAATTAATCTGGTCTTATAATCTAAAGCTTGCAGGATATATATTTAATGAAAAAACCTCCTATTATTTGGCTTAACACTCTGCTGTTTGCCATCACTTTTATTGGTGCTATTGTGCTGGTTCCTTGGCGTGGTATTGCTCATGGTTTTGATGGCATAGAATGGTTGGCATTTGTGGTTTTAGCCTATGCAAGCGGGCTATCAATCACTGCTGGTTATCATAGATTGTGGTCTCATAAAGCGTATAAAGCGCATCCTGCAATGCGAGTTCTGTTTGCTTTAGGCGGTGCGTTAGCACTTCAAAACAGCGCACTACATTGGTGTAGTGATCACAGGGTTCACCACAAACATGTTGATAATAATGATAAAGATCCCTATTCAGCCAAAATGGGATTCTGGTATAGCCACATTGGTTGGATGCTGCGTGAGTATCAAGCGAGCCGCTATAGCGATTATAACAACGTACGCGACTTACAAAATGACCCCATCGTTATGTGGCAACATAAGCATTACCTTGCACTTGTTATATTAATGAACATAGGTCTACCAGCATTCTTAGGCTGGTTAAATGGTGATATTATTTCAATGGTATTACTGGCGGGCTTATTACGTTTGGTGGTTGTTCACCACTGCACCTTCTTTATTAACTCGTTAGCCCACATTTGGGGTAAACAACCGTACACTAACAAAAACACCGCCCGTGATAACGCCTTTTTAGCTTTGTTAACCTATGGTGAGGGTTATCACAATTTTCATCATATTTTCGAAAATGATTATCGTAATGGCATCAAGTGGTGGGATTACGACCCAACTAAGTGGTTGATTAAACTAATGAGTTGGACAGGCTTAGCCAAGGATCTTCGTAAAGCCCCCAAGAGCGTATTGAAGCCGCTAAATTGCAAATGCAGTTATTAAGGGTTAAGCGCAAAGTCGCTCATTTACCTAATTGCGATGAGATGGTTGAAAAATTTCAAACCGAATACGAGCTAATGAAGCAGCACTTAATGGAATACTACCAAGCGAAAAAGAGTTTGCTTGAGGCCAAACGTAAGCAAATTGCGGTGGGCAGTTTGAACCAGCAAGTTCAAGAATTGCGCCAGCGCTTTTTAGCACAGCAGCGTCATTGGAAATCATTAACTGCCGCTTATGCATAATCGCTAACGACTTAACGGTAAAGGCCACGTCAAAGCGTGGTCTTTTTGTATCTGACCTAAGCACCTTCGCAACCTTAAATACCTTAAACTGCGCAGATTAAGGTCAACTATTTATCTTCGAGTGATATTTTTAAGTTAATTGGCTCACTCAGCTAGACTAGCCATAGCCTAATCTGTAATTTAGCTTATACGCTAACATGCCAATGTATAACGCCAAGTAGTCAAATATGAAAACAAATTATCCTGAAGTTCGTTTAACCGAATACAGTCATGGCGCCGGTTGTGGCTGCAAGATTTCACCACAAGTATTAAGTACCATTCTTGCATCGCAATTACCCACTTTTACCGACCCCAACTTATTAGTAGGCAACCAAACCCGAGATGATGCTGCGGTTTATAAACTTAATGAACATACCGGGATTATCAGTACCACAGACTTTTTTATGCCGATTGTGGATGATGCCTTTACCTTTGGCCGTATCGCAGCAACGAATGCCATTAGTGATATTTATGCTATGGGCGGAACCCCAATGATGGCAATTGCCATTTTAGGCTGGCCAATTAATAAACTGCCTGCTGAAGTGGCGCAGCAAGTGGTTGATGGCGGGCGCAAGGCGTGTGCCGATGCGGGTATTATGTTAGCTGGCGGTCATAGCATTGATTCTCCTGAACCGATATTTGGTCTAGCCGTAACAGGACAAATTCCATTACCAGAGCTAAAACAAAACAGCACTGCCAAAGCCGGCGATAAATTGTATCTCACAAAACCAATTGGTATTGGCATATTAACAACTGCCCAAAAGCAGAAAAAACTGCAACCACAGCACAGTCAAATAGCGATTGATGCCATGTGTCAACTCAATCGAATTGGTTGTGATATTGCTAAAATAGCAGGCGTTAATGCGCTAACCGATGTCACAGGATTCGGGCTAGGGGGTCATCTTATTGAGCTATGCCTTGGTGCAAGCCTACATGCGAGGTTGAATTTTAATGCTATCCCTAAATTAGAGCAGGTTGATCATTACCTTAATCTTGGCTGCATTCCGGGAGGGACAAGTCGTAATTATCAAAGCTATCAACAGCATTTACCTGAACTGAGCGATTACCAACAAGCCATCATTTGCGACCCACAAACCAGTGGCGGCTTATTAATTACTGTTAATTCAGAGTCTGAACCAGCTTTAATTAACCTACTTGAGGCTAATCATATTGGTGTTGACTGCATTGGCGAGTTACATCAGTGCGACAACTTTGATCCTCAAGCAAGTCTAATCAGCCTTATCGAGAGCCACTAATGGCAAATATTGTTCCCGCATCTGAATATCGACAGCTACTGTTAGCCAAACGGCCACTCATAGATGTACGTGCGCCGATTGAATTTCACAAAGGTGCATTTCCGCAGGCCGTTAATTTACCTCTAATGAATGATGCAGAGCGTACTAAAGTCGGCACCTGTTATAAACAACAAGGACAACAAGCGGCTATTGAATTGGGTCATTCGTTAGTTGGCGGGAAGATTAAACAACACCGTATTGATGCCTGGTGTCAGCATATACAGCAATACCCTAACAGTTATTTATATTGTTTTAGAGGTGGATTACGCTCGCAATTAACCCAACAATGGTTAAAAGATGCTGGCGTTGATCTACCTTATATTCAAGGTGGCTATAAAGCCATGCGGACATTTTTAATCAACACCATAGACTACGCAGCGGAAAACAGTCCCATATTAGTGATCAGCGGCAGCACGGGGAGTGGGAAAACCGAGTTTATCCATCAGCGAAATGATGCTATTGATTTGGAAGGCATCGCCAATCATAGAGGGTCGAGTTTTGGCAGACAGATTTCTGCCCAGCCGAGCCAGATTAACTTTGAAAATAACTTAGCCATCGCGCTATTAACTCATCAAAAATACCATCAGACAAGCAATGCTAAATTAATCGTAGAAGATGAAAGCTTTCTTATTGGTCGCGCAGCTATTCCCCACCATTTTTTCCAATCTATGCAGCAAGCACCTGTGGTTATCGTTGAACAAAGCTTTGATGAAAGAGTACAGCGTTTACATCAAGAATACGTCCAAAAAATGCGTTTACAATTTTGTCAGCAATTCGGTGAGCAAGACGGCTTAAATGCTTTTGCAGATTACTTGCAGCAAAGTATCACTAATATTCGTAAAAGATTAGGGGGTAAACAGCATGATGAATTGCAAAAGCTTGTCCAACAGGCACTACAGCAAACTCACTTAGATGGTCATTATGGCTGGATACGTCAACTACTGGCCGAGTATTACGACCCTATGTATCAATATCAATTAGAAAAGAAAGCCAATAAAATCGTGTTTAAAGGCTCACATCAAGCAGTACATCAATGGCTAGATGAGCATTAAACACTGCAAACCTCATAAAAAAATCGCCTAATATTGTAGACGATTTTTATCATGGCATGCGCTTCAAAATGGGCTATGAATGACCAACCACAAGCGCATTCCACGCAATATTTTCTGTACCGACAACAATAAAGTTTGGATTTTCTAGGGTATCCCGCTCGTTGTATGTCATCGGGTGCAAATCAATATCAACTAACGCCCCGCCAGCTTCTTCGACAATTATTTGCGCCGCGCCAGTATCCCACTCACCCGTTGGACCTAAACGTACATAACAATCGGCTTGGCCTTCTGCGACCAAACAACTTTTTAATGCCGCACCACCGAGTACAACTAAATCACAAGTCGTTGGATCATTAAATAATCGCAGGACTTTTTGCGGATCTTGGCGGCGACTGACAGCAATTCGAAGATGGCCTTGTTGTTGCTCATCTAACTGAGTACTACTAATACGCAGCTCACCTTGCGGATCACGCTTATAAGCACCTAATCCTGCTATAGCGAAATAACACACTTCTGTCATTGGTGCATAAACAATCCCCATAATTGGACGATTATGTTCAACTAAGGCAATAATGACAGAAAAGTCACCACTACCCGCAATAAACTCCCCAGTGCCATCAAGTGGATCGACCAACCAATATGTTGACCAAGTTTGCCTTTCTGATAACGGCACATCTGCATCTTCTTCACTCAGAATCGGTATATCAGGGGTTAATTCGGCTAAACGAGAGCAAATAATATTGTGGGCGGCGAGGTCGGCTGAAGTAACAGGGGTGTTGTCAGACTTAATCTCACGCTTAAAATCACCTTCAATATAAATTTGGCGGATTTTTTTACCCGCTTCGATGGCGATTTCAATAGCTTGTTCAAGAACATCTTCAGGCTTCATTACAACTCCAATTGCTGGAAAATAAGCATGTTTGACTGATTAAATCTAACTTTAGCTAATATTGTCCAAAGTGCGAGGATCCGGTCAATATTACTGCTTTAGCCATGCTTCAAAAAAGAAATTATTTAATTGTTTGGGCTAAATACTGCTGCGCTAAAAAAAGCGCGCCTACACTGCGTGATTCTGAAAAATCTGCGTTATCAAGCAACGCTTGCCAGTCACTCAATGCCCAAGGGATCACTTCAATTGGCTCAGGCTCATCACCCTCAAGTTTGCTTGCAAAGAGATCTTCAGCGATAAAAATTTCCATCTTACTGGAGAAGTATCCGGGTGCCAGTGACAAGGTTTTAAGATGAGTTAATTTTTTACTGGCAAAGCCTATTTCTTCTTGCAGCTCTCGATTTGCCGCATCAACAGCCTGCTCGCCGGGGTCAATCAAGCCTTTAGGAAAGCCGAGCTCGTAATTATCGGTACCTGCCGCGTATTCTTTGGCGAGCAATAATTGCCCTTTATGCACAGGCACCACCATTACTGCGCCACGGCTACCGCCTTTCATTCGCTCGTATTGACGCTCTACGCCATTGGAAAATTTAAGATGCACTTGCTCAATTTGAAACAGTCGGCTTTTTGCGACAACTTCCGTGTGCAAGATTTCCGGCTTGCTATGCCGCTGTGTCATTGCAACCTCATGTGACGAATGAATATAGACAAGTTACAATCTTACTATCCTAAGCGTAATCTACAACCGGAATTTTCATGTTTCCTTGGCATAAGATAGATACAGTTTTACTTGATATGGACGGCACCCTGCTTGATTTGCACTTTGACAATCATTTTTGGCTGCAATTAGTCCCGCAGCAGTTAAGCCAACAACGACAAATAAGCCTTGATGCGGCCAAACAAATTGTTGAAACCGCATATCACAAGGTAGTTGGTACATTAGATTGGTATTGTATTGATTATTGGCAGCAGGAATTAGACTTAGACATACTCACCCTGCATTACTCAATGGTTGAACGCATTCAAATGCGCCAAGACAGCATGCCCTTTTTACTGGCTTTAGGGCAGCAAAACAAACGTCGAATTTTATTCACCAATGCTCACCCGAAAAGTTTGGCATTAAAACTTGAACACACTGAGCTTGCTCGCGGTTTAGATGACATGCTATCCAGTCACCAGACAGGTTATCCCAAAGAGCATCCGTTATTTTGGCAAATCGCGATTGAAAAATTCAACTTAGACCCTGCCCGCTGTCTATTTATTGATGACAGCGAGCCAATTCTTGAGGCGTCTAGAAAGGCAGGCATAGGCTATCAGTTAGGGATCAATAATCCGGACAGCCAAAAAAACCACAATGTATTTAACGACTTCCCAGCTATTGATGACTATCATCATTTATTTGATGAATTAATTCGCTAAATAACAGCAACAATAAAGGCGCATTTCAGCGCCCTTATTTTGGTTAATCAATCTGAACTCAGGTCTATCAGCAAGTAAAAACTATAACCCTGGCAGCGTACCTTGATAATTAATCGGATAATAACCTTGGCTATCTTGCTTGCCTAAAAAGCTTAATGCTTTACGTAAGTCATCTGGCTGACTATCTGTTGGTTTAATTTTGGCACTAATCTTAACTAAGTTTTTTTCAGCTAATATGAGCGTACCTTGCAAACCAAGCTGATTGGTTTGCTCGTCAGTATTAAGCTGCACTTGGCCATCGATACAGGATAAGCCTAACACCACATCCCCTAACGGATACTCGCCAAATTGATTGGTCACATTAGTGCTGTTTAAGAATAGTTTGCCATTAAGCTGCTCACACCAAGGTTGACCTTGCTCAAGGGTTTGCACCATCAAACTGACATCACCACTAATTTGGGTCCTAAAAGGTAAACGTGTACCCGCTAAAATAAAGCTATTAGGCGCTTCAAAACGCACATTTTCTGCACTTAAACCCGATAATGAATAACTTACACTGCCACGACCACTAACCGCAGTTGCACGATTACCAATTTGAAAATCAACATTGGCTTGGCCTAAAAAGAGCCCCAAAGGGCTCAATTGCCAACTGACGTTTTCAAGCTGACGATTATCTATCTTGACTAAATCAGCTTGACCATCCCACAAGGTGCCATCAACACCAGCTAATGAAACATTACTAGGCAGCGGCGCAATGCTGACCAACCAATTTGCTGGCAGGTAGGCCACGAGAAAGAAGAGATAAAGCAATACTGCTATGCCAATTTTGACAAATAACTTCACAAAAAATCCTTACTGGGAAAGCTGAATACGTCTGACTTTGACTAAGCCAAGCGTATCTGACTCAGCAATATCAACACTGTCTAAAGTTAAGCCTTTTTGGTCAACTAGATCATTTAGGTAACTTAGTAATGTATCGAAAGGCACTTCGTCCATCCATAACTGAATTTTGTTACCTTGAGGCTGCATACGAGTAATTTCCAACTTATATTGCCCCGCAGTTTGGTTAACAATGGAGCTTAAACTACCGGTCACTTTTGCTTTTGCACCCGTTTGTTTTAAGCCAGCAATTTTATTAGCCGATTGCTTTACATAGGTTAATGTTTGCTGCGCTGCCGCATGATTGCGTTCAGCGTTTTCTTGCGCATTAGATATTGGCGCCCAAATGCCCCAATACAAAATACCAATCACCACAAACACACTACAAAAAGCCACTAACTGCTGCTCACGTACCGCTAAGCCCTGCCACCAATTACGCAAATTATCCATGTTATTTGCTCCTCAAGGTCAAGGTACTGATTACGCTATCTTCGTTGCTGTTCATGGCGCCACCATCTAACTGAAAATCTTTTGCGACGATTTCTTTAAACGTGTCGATTTGCGCATAGGTTTCTGCTGTTACCTGCATACGTAACTCATTGCGATTTGCTTCAAAACGCAAGGAATTAGGCTTCAATTTTGGCACCTGAGTAAAAGCAGGTTCAAGCCCTTGAAGCATTTCAAAAAATGCCGCACCGCCACCTTGCCCTTGTAAACTTCGTAACTGACTATCCATTTGTGAGCGAATATTCACAATCCGGTTTACACCAGGATTAACTGATTTAAATATCGCCTCACTTTGTTGGCGTAGCTCAGCTGTTTGAGTATCAAGTTGATAAATCGCTAAACCTTTATTCACTAATGCCATCACTATCACCACTGCGGTGATAATCGCTGCATTTTTCCATAATAGTAAGTGTTTGCTGTATTCGCGCTTTGGCTTATAAATACCTTGCAACAGATTAACTGGCGCTTGCAAAATGCCTTTCGCCAGCACCATCATAGGTAGCTCAAGCGGCTTGGCCTCAAGGTTGACACCTTCTAGCACAATATCACTGCTATAGTTGGCCACATTAATATTGGCATCGGCATCATCTTGCTTCGCATGGTTAATGAGTTGCGGTATCGCAAACTCAGCCCAAGGTTTAGGTAAACTTAAGCCGGCCCCTTCACCTGTGCGTAATAGGTACTCATCTCCGACACTCATCATCGCCCATCGACACTGCCCTAAAGGTAGCGCAAGGCAATCTGGCACTATGCGTTTTGCTTTTAAGCCTGCCTCGCTCAGCCATTCAAGCCATTGCTGCATTTGTTCATGGGCAACTGCGATGACATTGATATTTTCACCATCGCGCGGGCCAACCACAAAATGCATGCTATCAACATCGCTGGCTAATGACTCTTCTAACATAAAAGGTAACGCTTTGAGTGCTTGGCGCTGACCTTTTTCAGGTAAGGCAAGCTCAGTTAACGTCATGCTGGCAGCGGGTACAAGCACGTCAACGGGGCGATTCCCCACCCGTTCCGTTAAGCTTGTCAGACTGTGCGCATCAGGCAACTCACCCGAGGCAATAATCTCTTGCTCTTGCTCAGACCACACAAGCCAAGCGCAAGGGTGCTCTGATGTTTTTCCTAATCGGATAAATAGCCTTTCAGACACTGTTTTTCTCCACCAATCTCTCGCCGTTTATATCACAGCTGAGCTTGTTATTATTGTTGACCACCGTACTGGCGGGTGATCACATCTATATTGTTGCCACTGCGCTTTAATACACTGTCCATTATGAATACGGCATTATCAACTTTGGCACCAGCGCGTAATAAAAAGTAATTGCTGGTGATCACAAAGCTTGAACGAAAATTGGCTTCGGCTTTCAAACTCGTTAAAGCCGAATTTTGCCAAAAATCATCTATGGTTTCATAACCATCCGCTGGACGTTGATTAATCACACTCTCAGCATCAGACAAGGATATTTGGTTATCTAACATACCCACAAGCAATGCAGCTTGCTCGACCTCTATAGAATTCACATTTAACAGTTGGCGATTATCGCCCGGTATTGCACAAATGTAAGGCCGTAACTTAAGATAAATATCTTGGTTATAACCCAACACGGCGCGTAACTCACTGCGATGCTGCATTAACGTATTAGCGGCGCGATACGGCACATTACGCGATTCATATTCAGAGTCTTCAGCGCCAAAGGGGCTAGCAACGGTATCTGCATCGATATAGTCTTTTAGCGTATGAGTTAGGCGCTCTGCGCCAAACTCATCCATGCCTAAAGCCACTAATAATCCTTGATATTGCTTAGCCGCTAGGGTCATTTTAGGCTGACCATTTTCAACTTCTTTTGATTCTTGTGACACTGAATTTAAATTAAAGCAAGCGCGCATATCACTTATTTCACCACCAATTTGGCCATATTCCGCAGGAAACACCATATCGGTTAATGCCCAATACTGCTGGCGATGAATCACATTGCCATCGGCATCTTCAAAATCTTGTTTGAGCACTTTCATGGCGAGCTCTTCACCCGACAAGGCATACCAATATGCTTGATCATACTGCGCCATATTCAGGGTGCGTCGCATTGATAATTGATTGCGACTGGTAATGTTAGTGGCAATAATGGCCACTACTGCCACAATTAATATCACCACAATAAGGGCGACGCCCTGCTGGTTATGATACTTCATTAAGTACCATCCCCATCATTTTCAGTGCCATCTTCACCGCTAGTATCATCCTGCGGATCATCTTCGTTACCAGAATTACCACTGTCATTTTCTGATTCGGTCGGTGCCGATGCGCCCTTAGGCAGCAAAAACTGGCGCTGAATTTTACCCAAACCGTCAATTTCAATTTCAATTGCAATTCCACGTGGCATCACAGTGCCATCGACTTTTCGTTTCCACTCTTTGTCAACATAAAAGGAATACTCTATCGATAACACGTTTTCAATAATCAAGGTTTTTAACGGTTCAGCCCCCGTTACCGGTTCAGGATATGGATAATACCAACGCTCTAAACGTCCTTCTTGCACGACATAAGCAACCGATTGAATACTGCCTCTAGGTAGTATTCCATCAGGGTTTAGCCAACCTAAGCGGTAAAAAACTAACGCTTCGGTTTCTGAATCAAACAGATTGTCACCGGTTTGAAAATAATTACTGCTGCGTTCGCCATCAAGACCTCGATAAGTTCGCGCCACCATTTGGCCTAAATCACGCTCAATGGCACCAAAACCTTGTTGCAGCGCTTTTAAACGAACTGAAAACTTTTTGGTCACTTCGTCATTGGCCATTACGGTCGATAAGACTGAGTTTGCCGCCAAACCAATCATGGCAAAAATAGCAATGGCAATCAGCATTTCAAGCAGGGTAAACCCTTTATTTGCTTTAACTACGGTTGTGTACATAACTACTCACTTGTGCCACAACACGCTGAAACCTTTGATCGTCACTGACAGTAATACGGATCATTCTAAAATTATCATCTGTGGTTTTAACCACCTCTTGACGCCAATACCAATCGCGGCCTGCAAGCTCAACTTCACCTTCTCTTTTACCAATTGGCGGAAACTCTTCAGGCAAGCGCGCTTCAACCATACGATTACTGGCAACCCACTGTGCTAAGGTGCGCTCTTCCAAAATTGGCATATTGGCCATTTGCTCGCCTAAGCTTTTGGTCACTGACACTGCTGCAATGGAAAATACCGCCAATGCCACAATGACTTCGAGCAAGGTCATGCCTTTATGCTTGATCATCAAAACGCCCTAGCGATAAACGCCCCAATGCATCACCAACAACTAAAGACTCAATCGGCTGACGACGATCATCGACAGTAGTAAAACGTAATTCAAATGGTGTCATTTCACCGCTTGGAAATAATAAAATTTGTGGTCGAGGATTTTTAATTTTTTCTTCAGCACTAAGCTCATCAATAAAGGGTTCATCAAACCAAGAGTCTTGTTCTTCATCCTCTTGCATTAATGGCATGCCATCAAGAATTAAATCCAGTTTAATCCCGGGCTCAAGTTGCTGGGTAGCGAGCATTTTATCTTGCTCGATTGGCACCCACTTCCCCTCGTTATAAAGCACAAATTGGTATTGGGTTTCGTCCACCACAATACCAATAAACTGGCCACTTAATACGGTTTCACCAAGCACAAGTTCAGTCGCCGCCATAAAACGCTGCGCCTGTTTGTTTAGAACCTGCTCGGGGCCTGCGCTGCTTATCGATAGGGTAACGGCTGATGCAGCCAACCCCATCAACAATGCCACCAACAAGACCTCTAATAAGGTAAAGCCTGCTTGACGATTGATTTGCATGGGTTATTGGAAATCTTGTAAGTTCCAGTTACCGATGTCGTCTTCAGTACCCGGTTGCCCATCAGGGCCCGCACTAAAGATATCAATTTTGCCGTTTTCACCAGGGCTTAATAACAAGTAATCATTGCGCCATGGATCTTGCGGTAAACGTTTCACATAACCGCCTTCACGATAATTACGCGGCTCAGGTGAAGAGGTTGGCTTTTGTACCAAAGCATCTAAACCTTGATCAGTCGTTGGGTAAATACTGTTATCTAACTTGTACATATCCAGAGCATTTTCCAGAGCAACAATGTCAGAAACTGCTTTTTGTTGATCGGCCTTGTCTTTGTTACCCATTAAGTTAGGCACAACCATTGACGCCAAAATACCTAAAATCACGATAACCACCATGACTTCTAATAAGGTAAAACCACGTTGTTTATGTTGCTTTTGCATTTATTACTTCCTCAAAACTCACTGATACAAAAAAATTAACCCAGATAATACTAACAATGAGTTAGCCACTGATTAAATTGTTTAACTCTAAAATAGGTTGCAAGATAGCCATGACAATAAACAACACGACCCCAGCCATGCTGACGACTAACAAAGGCTCAAACACCCCGATTGCAATATTGACATTTGACTCAAACTCGCGGTCTTGGTTATCTGCCGCGCGTTCTAGCATGTCCTCTAATTGACCACTTTTCTCGCCCGATGCAATCATATACAGCATCATGGCAGGGAACAATTTAGTATTCGTTAACGCCGCGCCTAAACTGGTACCTTCACGCACTCGTGCGGTGGCATCATCGACTGCCGCGCGAACTTTAACATTCAGTAATACCTCACTGGCAATACGCATTCCGTCCAACAAGGGGACTGAACTGGCCGATAAAATACTTAAGGTACGCGCAAAACGAGCCGTATTGATACTTTTACTGACCTTACCGATTACCGGAAGTTGCAATAAAGCAGTATCAAATTTCATCCGAATGTTAGGGTTGGTCAATAAACGCTGAGCTAAAATAATTAAGCCAACAATGGCCCCCACCAAAATCAAGCCGTAATCTTGCATAAAATCTGAAGCCGCAATTAAAAACTGAGTCGTTGCCGGTAGCTCTTGCCCCATATGCTCAAACTGACCAACCACTTTAGGCACAACAGTAGTAAGCAGCACTGCAATTACCGCAATGGCAACTGTGGTTAGGGCAGCAGGATAAATCATTGCTTGGGTAAGCTTGGACTTTAATTGCTGGCGACGCTCGGTGTAATCGGCAAGACGATTAAGCACGACTTCTAAATGGCCCGACTTTTCACCCGATGCCACCATGGCGCGATATAAATCATCAAATACATGGGGGAACTCGGCTAATGAGTCAGCCAAGCTGTACCCTTCTACTACCCGAGAGCGAACGGCCATAATCATATTACCCAAACGGGCTTTTTCAGATTGTTGCCCAACGGCTTTTAACGCCTCCTCAATGGGCAAACCTGCAGCAACCAAGGTCGCAATTTGACGGGTAATTAACGCAAGCTCAGCAACTGAGATGCGCTTTTTGAATAATAGACCTAGACTAAAACCACTTTTTTGCGAACGCGCTTCTTTTTCTGATACGGGTTGCAGCTCAAGCGGCATAAGTCGCTGCTCACGCAATTGACTGCGGGCATGACGCGCTGAATCAGCTTCTATAACGCCTTTTTGCTGCTTACCTTTACTATCTAGCGCTTTATACTCAAATGCAGCCATCGATTATTCCTCACGGGTAACGCGCAATACTTCTTCAAGGGTGGTGACCCCATCAAGCACTTTGCTCATACCATCATGACGAATACTCGGAATCGTTTTTCGCACGTATTTTTCAATGGCAAGTTCGCCGCGACCACCATGGATCAGCTCACGAACATTGTCATCAACCACCAATAACTCGTGAATACCGGTACGCCCACGGTAACCATTATGACCACAAGCTTTACAACCTTTAGCACGATATATCATCCGCGTATCGTTGGCCGTAATGCCTAACAACTCACGCTCACGATCATCAGGCTCATGTGCCTCTTTACAAACTGGGCATAAGGTACGGATCAAGCGCTGGGCTAACACACCCAATAAACTGGATGACACCAAGAAAGGCTCAACACCCATATCTTGTAAACGGGTAATCGCACCAGATGCAGTATTGGTATGCAATGTTGAAATAACTAAGTGACCCGTTAACGAGGCTTGCACAGCAATTTGAGCGGTTTCTAAATCACGAATCTCACCAATCATCACCACATCAGGGTCTTGACGTAAAATAGCACGTAAACCACGGGCAAAAGTCATATCCACTTTGGTGTTAACTTGAGTTTGGCCAATACCTTCTAGTTCATACTCGATAGGATCTTCAACAGTTAAAATGTTGGTATCTTTAGAGTTAATCTCAGTTAATCCGGCATACAGCGTGGTACTTTTACCTGAACCTGTGGGACCGGTCACCAAAATAATTCCGTGTGGTTTACGGATAAGTTGGTCGAAGGTATGGCGAATGCTGGCTGTCATGCCTAGCTGTTTTAAATCTAGGTTACCGGTATTTTTATCTAATAAACGCATTACCACACGTTCGCCATGGCTTGATGGCATGGTAGATACCCGCACATCAACCGCACGACCAGCAATACGTAGCGAAATACGGCCATCTTGTGGTACACGTTTTTCGGCAATGTCTAAACGCGCCATCACTTTAATACGTGATACCAGTAGCGATGACAATTTACGATTCGGTTTCAATACCTCTTTAAGTACGCCATCAATACGAAAACGCACAACCAACTGTTTCTCGTAGGTTTCGATATGAATATCAGACGCTTCTTCTTTAATAGCTTCAGATAATAACGCGTTAATCAGTTTGATGATTGGCGCATCGTCATCACCCTCTAGCAGATCTTCTGTTTGCGGCAGCTCTTCTGCTAGAGTAAATAGGTCCATCTCATTACCCAAATCTTCCATAAGCTGCTGCGCTTCAGAGGAGTTGGCTTGATAAGTTTGCGTTAGTTTGGCTTCAAAGGATGTTTTTTCGAGCTTAATTAACGGTAAATCAAGTCCTGAATAACGACGCACTTCCAACATGGCACTTAGCGGTGTCGAATCAGTATAAAATAACGTTAATTGCTCATTTTGCTTGGCCATCACCACTTCAAAGCGATGGGCAAATGAAAAAGGTAACCGCTCTTTACTGTTAGAGTGAAACGTCTGATCACCTTCCACTTCTAGCGCCAACTCTGATGATGCCTGCGCTAACGTTTCCGCTGCGATATCAGTCATCATTTTGCTCACTATCTAGTTGACTATCTTTAAGTTTACTTTCGCTGATCGATTTTAGTGCAGGATCAGTTTCGCGCATTTGAGTGTCTAACCCTTTACCACTTTTGTAGCGCTCAAGCACATCGTTAACTTCATCTGGTAAGTACGCTTCTTGATTCCATTCTTCAAGCACTGGCACCTTAGTTTTCGGCATTAAATTCACACCACGCTCTTGCTGCTCAAGCTGTAATGCACGGAAGTAGTTGTACTTACGACCAGCAATGCCTTCCATGGTAATACCATCACGAATAATGGTTGGCTTGATAAATACCATCAAGTTTTTCTTTTTCTTGCCACTTGAAGACGATCTGAATAAATGACCAATAACAGGGATGTCACCCAAGAATGGGACTTTCTGAACGCTTTCTTGCACTTCTTCGTTAATCAAACCACCCAGTACCACAATTTGACCCGAGTCAGCCATCACTGTAGTGGTTAAACGACGTGTAGCAAAGGTAACGTCTACACCTGTTTTACCATTAATGCCTGACACTTCTTGTTCGATGGTTAGCTTAACTGAAGTCCCTTCGTTAATTTGAGGCACCACTTTTAGTTTAACGCCCACTTCTTTACGTTCAACCGTTTGGAACGGGTTACTGTTACCATTGCTAGAATTTTGGCTACCCGTCAGAATTGGTACTTCATCACCAACGATAAATGAGGCTTCTTGATTATCCAAGGTGGTAATAGAAGGCGTTGCTAGTACATTTGATTTGGTATCACTGGAAACCGCTTGGATTAAGGCACCGAAGTCACCCATTGCCACGCCCCAGGCCATGCCATTCACTTTACCTAAGGCTTGAGCAAGAATAGTAATGTCGCCACGGCTATCTGGATTTTCAGTACATGTACCATTTTCAGTACAAACTTTTGTTCCCTCTTCACCTTGAGCTTGCCATACACCTGCGCCAATCTCACCAATGGTTGGGCCTAAGTTATTAAATTGAGTACCACCACCGGAAGCTGATGCCCATTGAATACCAAAACCAACATCATCACCTTCTGATACTTCAACAATAATGGCTTCAACCAACACCTGCGCGCGGCGAATATCTAATTGATTAATGACGCTTTCAATAGTACGCATTTGATCAGGCTCTGCGCTTATCACCAATGCGTTGGTATCAGCATGTGCCATGATATTGATTTCGCTACGACGTTTACCACCCGATTGCTGAGAGCCACCGTCTTTGTCGCTTTGCAGCTTTTGTGCAAATCCGGTTAGCACTTCAACCAAGTCTTCGGCTTTGGCATAACGTAAATAGCGCACTTTGGTATTACCAGTGCTAGCTTGCTCGGCATCAAGGCGTTTGATTAACTCAACCACACGTTGACGGCTTTTTTCATCACCACTCACAATAACCGCGTTCATGCGCTCATCTGCAACCACTTTAGGCGCTTGACCAGGCATTTGTGCTTGGTTAGCGCTGGCACGATAAAGGGTATCAACAATACGAACGATTTCACCTGCAGAAGCAAACTCTAATGAAACCACTTGAACAGCGGTATCACCTTGCTTATCAACACGACGAACAATATCAACTAGTTTGTTAACTACGGCGGCGCGGCCTGAGATCATCAATACGTTTGATGGGTCGTAGTTAACAACGTTACCGCCACCAGCGTTATCATTAAGTTGGCGTAATAAAGGGGCAAGCTGCTTCGCTTCGGTGTTGTATAACGCCACAATGCGAGTCACCATTTCATCACCGATCCCAGGGTCGGAGTCGTCAGCAACGCGAACCGCTGAAGTTTTAGCGTCTTTGTCTTTAATGACTTTAATGACGCTGTTTTCCATTTCAACAACGGCATAACCATAAACTTGCAGTACGTTTAAGAAGAACTGGTAATATTGCTCATCATCGAGAAGATCATAACTACGGACATTAATTTTTCCGCGTACTGTTGGATCAACAATGATGGTTTTATTCAAGTTTTTACCAACAATATTAATAAACTCTTGAATATCTGTACCTTTGAAATTGGCAGCATATTGTTCCGACCAAGCAGCATGAGAAGCAAGCATGGCGGCTCCTGCAAGCATACCCGCAATAATCTTGTGTCGAAGCCCTTTGTTATTCATTTTACTCATTCCCCTAATGCCACTGCTTATTCTTCTGGCAAACTAAACATGATTTCGACTAACTGTCCTTCGCGTTCAACCATGACTGACATTTCAGTCAATTCTGGCAGTTGCGCCATCACTTCTAATGCCTGACTCATATCGGTCAGTTCAAATCCATTAATTGATTTCGCCAAATCACTAGGTTTAAAGCCGGCTTGCTTAAACAGCGCCGCATCTTTGCCCGGATTAAGGCGATAGCCCACTAATTCACCTTCCACCTGCACAGGCGAAATAGCAATAAAATCGGTGATTTTACTTGGGTCAGCTAATAACTCATCACGAGAATTGGCTAACTCTTCTGAAAACTCACTATTACGTAAATCCACTTGACGTACATTACGATTGTTGGATTTGGCCTCTTGTAATTGTTGATTCACATCACTTTGACTGGTGTATTTAAGACCATCAAGCATCAAGGTTTCGTAACGGCCTGAGTTGGTGATAATGATACGGTCGGCATACACTTCTTTTAATGAGGCTGAAGTGCCTTTAATTTTGTCGCCAAGGCTGTAGGTTTCTTGGCTACCGCTAGACTCAATGATCGCTAAACCTTTGGTATCTGTGGTTGAGGCAACCACGCCGGTTAACTGAATAGATAAATTGGTTTTTGGGGCATCGGTGATTTGTTCAACCACCTCAACTTTCGGCTTAGCAGCCTCGCTATTGACCTTACCAAATAGCAATAAATTTTGCACAGCATCAAGGTCAACACGCTTACTAGCGGTTGTCGACACTTGGGATGGTTGCCAAACTGCATCTGATTGCGATGCAGGCATTAACTTCCATGTAATTTGCGCTGCCAGCAGCATCGCAATTATGAGACCAAACCAAAAAACAACATTGCTCAATTGTTTATGAGGAATAACTGCAGTTTTGGCGATCAGTTTATCTAATAAATCCATATCTTCTTGGACCCTCTATACTATTTTTAGTACAGGCCTCTGTTTTAATGTTAGTTAATTTAGTGATTGCGACTCAATGCTAACCTACACAGCACTATGCAACAAGCCCATCGCATTCAATTGGCGAAATACAGTCAAATATGCTAACTTTGCGCGCCTAAAAAGGCTGTGAGTATTGCCACCTTTTACGATGATACTTTTTAAGTACCACGGTAAAATGACTCAGCTTGTGAACTTAATCCAGTTTTGGAGGCCACTTGAGTAACGCTAAGCTTGAAAAAACCACAGTTCGCCTCGATAAATGGTTATGGGCAGCCCGTTTTTACAAAACGCGCGCCATCGCCAAAGAGATGATTAACGGTGGCAAGGTACATTACAACGGCCAGCGGACGAAATCCAGCAAGAACGCCGACCTCGGTGCCACAATAAGAGTACGCCAAGGACACGATGATCGTGAAGTCGTCATCATAAAATTATCCGAGCAGCGCCAAAGTGCGGCGATTGCTCAAACCCTATACGAAGAAACCGCTGCCAGCATAACCAAACGTGAGTTTAATGCCGAAGCAAGACGGTTGAATATTTTACACAATCCGGCGCCAGATCATAAACCGGATAAAAAGCAGCGCAGACAAATTTTGCGCTTTAAAGATTTATAAATGAGACATGCTATGACAAACGATATGTTACACCGCTACCTGTTTGATGATGCCGATGTGCGTGGCGAAATCGTCCAGTTAACACAAAGCTATCAGCAAGTACTATCTGCTCACGCTTATCCGTCTGCAGTAAAGCGCCTACTGGGTGAGCTAATGGCGGCAACCTCATTACTTACCGCAACCATTAAATTTAACGGTGATATCAGTGTACAGTTACAAGGCGATGGCCCAGTATCGTTAGCTGTGATTAACGGTAACAACTTACAAGTGCTGCGCGGTGTGTCTCGCTGGAAGGGCGACATTGCTGACGATGCTACGTTGCAACAAATGATGGGCAAAGGCTACATGGTGATAACATTAACCCCTGATGAAGGTGAGCGTTATCAAGGTATTGTATCCTTAGACCATGAAAACCTAGCTGCCTGTTTAGAAGAATACTTTAACCAGTCTGAACAGTTACCAACCCAAATTCAGCTATTTGCGAATGGCGAGCAAGCTGCAGGTATGTTATTGCAAGTGCTGCCAAGCAAATCAGATGAAAATACTGAATTTGAACATTTATCAACCTTAACCGCCACGATCAAAGCAGAAGAGCTATTTAGCTTAGAAGCTGAACAAGTGTTACACCGCCTCTACCATCAAGAACAGGTGCGTTTATTTGATCCTGTTGAGGTGACATTCAAATGCAGCTGTTCACGGGAAAGAAGTGCTGGTGCAATCCGTACGATTTCGCAACAAGAAGTGAACCAAATTTTAGCGGAAGAAGGCAAAATTGAAATGGGCTGTGAATATTGCACTGCACTATACAGTTTTGATGCTATCGACATTGCAGCAATTTACGCAGACAGCCCTAAACATAATACAGCGCAATAAACCTGCGTAAATGAGCGAGCACTAATGAATCATAAACTGTAACTCTTTCACAAAAGGCGCTAAAAATGCGCCTTTTTGCTGTTTGTTCGACACAAGGAATTAACAAACCTGAAAAACTTTCAAAAAAATTACCAAACTGTTCGCCACCCCACCGTTAACATAAGTTACAATCACCCTACTGAACAACATATAGCCCAATTAAATGAGGCACATAATAATAGTCTGTTCAGCCTACCTCTATTTGATGCTTAAAGCGGAAACGACCTTAAAAATTGGAGAATTACACTATGGCGGACTTATCAAACAGTGTTCACCTTAATCCTACAACAGCGCAACTTGTTGAAATCGCGCTTCTTCGTGGCGAAGGTCAACTCACCGCAAATGGTGCATTAGTGGCGAAAACCGGTGCAAGAACAGGACGTTCAACTAACGATCGTTTTATTGTTAAAGAGCCAAGCTCGGAAGCAGATATTGAATGGGGCAAGGTTAACCGCCCATTTGATGCGGGAAAATTCGATGCTTTATGGGGCCGTGTCGAGGCCTATTTATCGGAGAAGGAACTGTTTGTCTCTGAACTTGAAGTCGGCGCATCTGACGAACACTATCTCCCAATGAGAGTAACAACGGAGTACGCTTGGCATCAAATTTTTGCTCGTAACCTGTTTATCACTCCAGAAACCTTTAATCGTGGCAACAAAGATGTTTGGCAAATCATCAATGCGCCAGGGTTTGTGTGCGACCCAGAGCGCGATGGCACAAACTCTGACGCTGTAGTTATCCTAAACTTTGCTGAACGCAAAGTATTGCTAGCAGGCCTTAAATACGCCGGTGAAATGAAAAAGTCGATGTTCTCGGTGCAAAACTTCTTATTACCCGCCAAAGGCGTGCTACCAATGCATTGTTCGGCCAACGTTGGTCATGACGGCGATACCACTTTATTCTTCGGTTTATCTGGTACGGGTAAAACAACCTTATCAGCGGATCCAAAACGCTTTTTAATCGGTGACGACGAACACGGTTGGGCACCTGGTGGTGTATTCAATATTGAAGGCGGATGTTACGCTAAATGTATCGATTTAAGCCAAAAAAATGAACCCGTTATTTGGGATGCGATTCGTTTTGGCACAGTACTTGAAAACGTTGTACTTGACGAAAACCGTGTACCTGATTACACCGACACCAGCTTAACTGAAAACAGCCGCGCAGCTTACCCATTAGAGCATATTGCCCAACGTACAGAAGAAAACCGCGGTGCAGAACCTAATGCCGTCGTATTTTTAACCTGTGACGTATCAGGCGTTTTACCGCCAGTGTCAGTGCTAACGAAAGAACAAGCGGCTTATCACTTCCTGTCGGGTTATACCGCCAAAGTCGGCTCAACTGAAATGGGCTCAACGGCTGCCATTCAATCAACCTTCTCAACTTGTTTTGGTGCCCCATTCTTCCCACGTCCCGCAGGTGTTTATGCTGAACTATTAATGGAGCGTATTGAAGCATTCGGTAGCCGAGTTTATTTAGTAAACACCGGCTGGACAGGCGGCCCACATGGAGTTGGTAAGCGTTTTGACATCCCAACAACTCGTGCAATTGTTGATGCGATTGTCAGCGGTGAGCTTAAAGATGTTGAAACCGTACACATTGACCAATTGAATCTTGATGTGCCCGTGGCCGTGTCTGGCGTTGATACCCAACTACTCAACCCAGTCAACACTTGGGCAGATAAAGCCGAATACGCTAAATTTGCCGCGCAACTGGCGCAAGAGTTTGCGGCTAACTTTGCTAAATATGATGTGTCTGATGCAATTAGACATGCCGGCCCTAAAGCATAAGGCCATGATGCCTTAGCGCGAAAAAATTAATTTGTACAATAAGCCCTAACCTAGTTAGGGCTTATTTATTGCCCATAAAACAAAATGTAACAAGAGTTATCGTCCCCTTTCTTCTTAATCATTCACTGCTATGATGTTGGCTGCCTGTACTCACCACAATAATCAACAACTAACGAGTTCATTATGCGCCAACTAACCTTACACGCTGTCATTAGCGCGATACTGCTTTGCCCTTTGACCTTTGCCGCGACATCAGCAAGCCCAACACCCTATGTTAACGACAGCATTTTACCGCCGCCATTAACATGGCAAGGACAAAGTGAAGCCTTATTAAAAACGGCTAGCCACCCGTGGGCGACACCATTTGAGCAGCATGACTATTTAACAAGTCCAGACTATCAACACACAATGGCATGGCTAGATAAACTGGTTGCTAGCAGTGACCAATTACACAAAGTGAGTATTGGAAAAAGTCCACAAGGGCGGGATATTTGGATGATTATTGCCGCTAAAAATGGCGCAACCAATCCACAACAATTAGCTCAAAATAACGCTGCGACATTATTGGTACAAGCAGGGATCCATTCTGGTGAAATAGATGGCAAAGATGCCGGTATGATGTTGCTTCGCGATATTGTTCACGGAGATAAGCAAGCCCTACTTGAACATGCCAATCTACTATTTATTCCAATTTTGTCTGTCGATGCCCATGAACGTAGCAGCCAGTTTAATCGTGTTAATCAACGCGGTCCTGTCAATATGGGCTGGCGCACCACAGCCACAAACCTTAATTTAAACCGAGACTACGCCAAAGCGGAAGCCCCTGAAACTCAACATGTTATCAGCGTCATTAATCAATACCAACCAGACTTATATATTGATGTTCATGTAACTGATGGCATTGATTATCAATATGATGTCACCTTTGGCTATAACGTCAAGCAAGGTTACAGTCCCAGTATTTTCGATTGGTTAGAGCACACTTACCGACCCGAAATTGAAACCGCCTTAGCAAATAATGGCCATATTCCCGGTAAGTTAATTTTTGCCAATGACAACGCCGACATGAGCAAGGGATTATCTTATTGGAATGCCAGCCCGCGCTATTCAAATGGCTATGGCGATGCGCGTCACCTACCGACCATTTTAATTGAAAATCACAGCTTAAAACCCTTTAAGCAAAGAGTGTTAGGCACTTATGTGATGCTAGAGCAAAGCCTAAAAACCTTAGCCAAGCACAATAAAATACTCTCTGCAGCGATTCATCTCGATACTCAACGCCAAGCAAACCCGATCACCCTCACGTGGCAAGACGAAGCCCAACCCGATTGGGATTTTAAAGGAGTAGATTACCAGATCGAGCACAGTGAGATTAGCGGCGCAAATGTGGTTCGCTGGACAGGTCAGCCAAAGTTATACCCAGCATTGCCAGTGACAGGCAACACCAAAGCCGATATCCGCGTTACACGCCCTGCAGCGTATTATATTCCACCACAATGGGCCGCTGTGATTAATACACTGAGCATTCATGGCATTGAAATGAGCAAGACCACAGAAGCCATTACCCAGCAAGTGGAGCAATACCGTTTTACTCAGCCCAAGTTTGGTAAACAAGATTATGAAGGCAGACAAACGGTAAAAGCTAAAGTGCAAAGTGAAACACTAATGAAGACTATTCCAGCAGGATCAATAAAAGTCTCCACCGCACAGCCATTGGGTGACTTAGCAATACTATTACTTGAGCCGCAAGCTGAGGACTCGCTATTTTACTGGGGCATGTTTAATACTATTTTTACGCGCACCGAATACATTGAAGACTATGCCGTTGAGCCGATGGCCGCACACATGCTGGCCCACGATCCTAAGTTAAAAGCCGAGTTTGAGAAAGCGCTTGCTGATGAAGACTTTGCCAAAGACAGCAAGGCGCGTTTACGTTGGTTTTATCAACGCAGCCCTTATTATGACAAGCAGTATCAAGTTTATCCTGTGTTAAGGGCGCACCAATAATCGCCTAACATCAAGTTCAGTATGATCCAAAAGTTAACCAAGGTTTAAGACTGGGGAATAGATAACCAAAGCGCCGCGTCATCAATAGGAATTGAGCTTGGCAACATTGGGTTAGTTAACTCAAAAATCAGTGACTGGCTAAATTGCGTTAATGGGAAAATATCACGGGTGGTTGGATGCTGTTTTATAAAAGCATTTAACTCGCCCGAATCCACCATACGCTGAAGACCTAATGTAATCCTTTGCTGTAAGGCTTGATTGTTTTTAGCGACAAAAAAGTACATCGGCAAAGGATATCTAAGCACAATGCCCTCAAAAGCAATTAAATTCTTATTCGCGGGGGCGGTTAACTCGGCATAAACCTCGTTCATACCTCGAAGGAAATAATCGCAACGCCCTTGCTGTAACATTGAATACATAAGATTAAAGCTAATCACTCGCTCAACTTTATAGCCATTAAACGCTAAAATATCCGTGTCAGGCCATTGCGAACCCTGACAAGCCTCTAACTGCTTTAACTCATCTGCGGATGTGATAGCCTCAAATTGAGATAGGCTTTCTTGGCGAATAACCGGTACTCTTATGCCCAACAGCCCACCAATAAGCGGGATCGGAATGGCTGCAAATTGTTGCTCACGCTCAAGGTTAGTGCCTGCCCATATAACATCAAGCTGGCCAGTTTTAAGTAACTGAAAAGCACGAGCTTGAGAAACATAGATATCAACCGCCTGAACCTCAACCAAACCGTTTTCAGCATCGGTTTTAGCTAATACCTCATGCAACAAATCGACAAAATAAACATAGCTACGGTTGTCATCCGACTGAATCGCCTCCACTCGAATAACCTCTCGAGCCGTACTATAGGGCGCTGCGAAAGTAGCTAGAAAAAAAATGATGAGTAACCAATATGACTTCATTACAAATCTAAGTTGAAATGGCAATAGACGCTAGTGTAACGATTTATTCAGAGCAAACCAAAAAAATTAAAATAATAGTTTATACAACATAAACTTGTTTGCCTTTTGTTAATAAAAGCTTTTGTGCTCTACTCAGTTTTTTTACGGCTATTTCACGCTTTGAAGCGCTGCTTCGACAAGGGTGTATTTCTTGATAAACCAATTCAAGCGGCCCTTTACCTTTTAAAAACTTAGCCGCTTTAGGGCCACTTGATTGATGCTCACTAAAACGGCGATCTATATCTGTGGTAATCCCCGTATAAAGATGACCGTTGGCACATTTTATGATGTATAGAAACCAAGGTTTATCGACTGAATTTTGTGACATATAGTTTAAAAACCTTAAGTTTAATCATAAAAATTACCCGCTAACGTGGCATACTATCCAACAAATTTGGATAGATGAATCAAGACGCACCTTTCTAAGGAATATCTGATGGTAACAACTCAAGACCCATGCGCTCAACCCGCTTTACTGCATCCTGACGAAGCCATAGTACAATTACTCGCCCAAGTACAGCCAACAGATGATACTGAAATGGTTGATTTACCCAATGCTATTGGTCGAGTCTTAGCTGAAGATTTAGCATCAGGAATCGATTTACCACCATTTGATAATTCAGCAATGGATGGCTACGCCTTTAAGTTTTCAGACTTATCCCAACACAGTGAAAAAACCACATTAACATTAGTAGGCAGCTCTTTTGCAGGCCATCCCTATCAAGGGCCTATCAAACCAAATACTTGCATTCGCATTATGACAGGCGCACCAGTACCTGTGGGATTCGACACAGTACAAATGCAAGAAGAAACACAAACTAATGGTGAAGCGATCACCATAAACCATCCCGCAAAGATGGGCGCGAATGTACGTTGCTGCGGTGAAGAGTTAACGGCAGGAACGAAAGTATTGTATCAAGGCACATTGATTAGGGCCGCAGAAATGGGTGTGCTGGCTACCATAGGCATCAGCCAAGTGAGAGTTAAACGCCGTTTAAAAGTTGCCTTTTTCTCAACAGGTGATGAGCTACGCCCTGTCGGATCTGAATTGGCTCCTGGTCAAATCTATGATTCAAATCGTTATTCAATCCAAGGTTTAATGGCCAAGGCAAATGTAGACTGGATTGACTTAGGCGTTATCGAAGATGATAAAGAAGCCATTAGAGCTGCATTTAAAGATGCGGCGAGTTGTGCAGATATGGTCGTCACCTCAGGCGGGGTATCTGTAGGCGATGCGGATTATACTAAACAAATATTGTCAGAAGAAGGCCAAATCACATTCTGGAAGCTGGCAATAAAACCGGGTAAACCTTTTGCATTTGGCAAAATTGGCAAGGCCGTTTTTTGTGGTTTACCGGGTAACCCTGTGTCATCCATGGTGACATTTTATAAGCTGGTGTGGCCAATTTTAAATAAAATGCAAGGGCTACCACATATTGATGCCCTGACTTATCAGGCAAAATTAACCACCCCCATTCGAAAACAACCTGGGCGAGTCGAATATCAACGCGGCATACTTAGCCAAAATGCACAAGGTGAGCTCGAAGTTGCAGTTACCGGTGGTCAAGGGTCAGGCATGCTAACGTCAATGAGTATTGCTAATTGTTTTATCAATTTAGCCCAATACCAAGGCGATACTGAAGCTGGCGCCATGGTGAGTGTTGAGCCATTTAATAGCGTTCTCAGCTAAACACTTTAACAACAATAAGCCGACCTGTTGCTAATCTCAGCAACAGGAATAACAGGAGGCGGCATGAGCCAGCCTATAGATGACATTCTAAGCGACAATGAAATGCTGCGTTACAGTCGCCAGATTTCAATTAAAGCCATGGATATTGATGGCCAAGAACAATTAAAGCTCGCCAAAGTGTTAATTATTGGCGCCGGCGGATTAGGTTGTGCTGCCAGCCAATATTTGGCCGTCGCTGGGGTGGGTGAAATGACCATTGTCGACTTTGATACGGTTGAACTGTCTAATTTACAAAGACAAGTTTTACATCAGGATGCCAATATTGGCCAAGCTAAAGTCGATTCAGCCAAGCAAACCTTAGCGCAACTCAATCCGTTGATCACCATTAATACCATTAACGCTTTGTTAAATGAGCAGCAAATTGATCAACTCATTGCCCATCATCACCTAGTGCTAGATTGCACTGACAATATACAAATACGTGAACAATTAAATCAAAGCTGCTTTAAGCACAAGGTGCCATTGGTATCTGCAGCGGCGATTAGAATGGAAGGCACTGTAACTGTGTTTGACTATCAAGCTCACTCACCTTGTTACCATTGCTACAGCCAACTGTTTGGTGAGCAGCAACTAACCTGTGTTGAATCAGGTATTCTTGCGCCCGTTGTTGGGCTAGTTGGCTGCATTCAAGCTACAGAAGCCATTAAAGTTATCTGTCACATGGGCACCCATTTGGCTGGACGCGTTTTAATGATTGATGCCATGACTATGGAATTTCGAGAAATGAAGCTACCTAAACAAGCGCATTGTAAGGTATGCGGTAATGCTTAACCAAGGTTAGCATTTGTTGATAAGGTCTCAACTAAAGTTGCGGCCTGACTATTCAGCGCCTGCTTGTCCATAACAGAATAGCCATTCACTAGCTTTTCACGGTCAGCTTTCGCAATATATTTAGGTTTATTGCTTGTTCCTGCCAGTTTTTTATTGGCTTTTTTTGCCTTGGCTTTTAGGGTTTGATTGATTTTCTTTTTACGATTCACAACTCTGCTCTCACCTTCACATTGGCGAGAGATTATAGCTGTTTGAATCAATCTGTGCATTAAACAGCTATCAGACTTATACAAAACAAGATCGAAATCTAATCTTGTAAGATCACCCACAAAGCATGAATAATCCCTGGTACATAAAAGAAAATACACAGGATGATATTGATAAGCAGATCTTTACCTACGCCTTTTTTTAAAAATACAGCAACAGGCGGCAATAAAACTGCTAGTATAATTAATAGTATTTTGTTGGCACTCATGTTTATTCCCTTATTTTTAGTACACACTCATTACTTGCAACACAACAACAAGATACAACATAGGTTACAAGTTATATCTCAACATTAAAAGACTATCTTCTGTGCAAATAAAATTAATGTTAACTCATTAGAAAAATTAATTACTATCTAAATCAATGAATAGTCCATTAGCTCTAGTTTATGTTCAATTTTTTTGTGCAATGGCTTTAGCGGCAGCGTTTGCTTGGATGCTAATGGCCTCGCCTATTCGTATTGCGCCAAAAGCCAGCAAACTGTTCTCAATAACTAACCTGTGCATGTTTATTGGCATGATGCTGTATTACTTTCGCTCAGATACCATCAACTACTTATATTGGTACGGTGCAGATTTCATTTACCTCGTCGGATATTGCTGCTTGAGGTGGGGCGGACAAAGCATATTTAAACAACCGTTATCTATTAGTTTCGATCTAACCATTGTCAGTATTACCACTTTATGCATGTTTTTATTCCCACCCCAACAAGAGTTTGCGAGTTACTTAATGGTCATAGCATGTTTGGGGGCATTTATCATTTTTAGTTGCATTGTCTTTGATACTTACCACGCGGTTAGAAAAAACGTCTCTGTGTTTTATACCTCACTTATCACCTTACCTTTCGCTTTTGTTAGTCTATTTTTTATAGCAAAAGCAGTTTCGGTGATCATTTTCATAGATAATCAGCAACTTAGCAATGAACTAACCACATTGAACTCATCAACAGTTTCATGGCTTAACATTAGTTTTCTTTTTACTATTAACTGCATGTTATTTGCTAATGTATTAACCAGTTTAATCCTCAGAATTAGAGAACTAGCCAACAAAGACCAATTAACTGGCGTGTGGAATCGGCATGCGTTATTAGCACATTTGAAATTAGTTGATAACCTATGGAAACGAAACCAAATATGCTTCAGTTTAATAATGCTAGACTTAGATCGTTTTAAGAAAATTAACGATTCCTTTGGCCATCTAGCAGGGGATGCTGCCCTTAAACATGTTGCCAACTTACTGAAAAATACACTAAGAGAGGTCGACTTTATTTGTCGATATGGGGGGAGGAGTTCTTAATTATCTTGCCATCGACGAATGCTGAGCAAGCTTATTTAGTGGCAGAAAAAATCCAAGCAGCGTTAAATAAAAATCACTTAAAATGGCAGCAACAACACATTGCAGTCAAAGCCAGCATTGGATTTGCCACCATCAACAAAAATCAAACAGTTGAACAATTGTTGCAGATTACAGATGATGCGATGTATCAAGCAAAACAACAAGGGCGTAATACCATTTGCACAGGAACATTGACCGATAATAATCAATTACAGTCAGTACCAAGTATGGCTTCAGCTGAAAGCAAAAGCGTCTAGCAGTAAGCTTAAGGTTTGGCTGGCCAAGGTAATTGGTTGGGCTGCTGCCAATCATTTTGCAGTAATATTTGCATAGGTTGAGCTAAAAATCGCTCACCAGCATCAGGAAACTGACTAAAGCTAAACTCCTGCCCCTGATAATTGAAATGCAATTGATAAGCATGCAAATAACAACGATCACTTAACGCTTTGCCATATAACGTATCCCCTAATATCGGTACACCAATACTGGCCAGAGCCACTCTTAATTGATGGGTTTTACCGCTGTGAGGCTTAAGTAAATAAGCTCGAATCCCCTGCTCAATGGATACGGAAAAAAACTGGGTAATGGCTGGATTCTCTTTGCTACGAAGTAATTTGTACATGCTGCGACGCGACTTGGCCATATCACCAATCACCCAACCTTGCTTCTTTTTCGGCTTACCTTGCGCTAAGGCTAGGTAATACTTTTGCACTTGATGAGCACTAAACATCTGAGTAAATTGATTGGCTGCAAATGCCGATTTAGCCAAAATAATTAACCCAGATGTGGGTGTATCTAATCGATGAACCGCAAATAACTTAATGCCTAAATCAGCCTCAGCTTGTGCAACGACACCAGCACTGCCATCTTGACTATGAAAGTGCACATTGGCAGCTTTATTAATCACAATAAAATCGGTTTCATCGCTCACAAGTTTATACATAAGATTAGATTGCTCTGTGTGGGCACACGCTGACTATTTGAAATGAATTTTAACTAATAACCCAGGATGATTATCGCTAAGTTCAATACTGGCTTGATGGCGAGATAAAATCGCTTTCACCATCGACAAGCCAAGCCCTGTGCCTTTGTAATGGCGACTTGGGTCAAGCCGGACTAAACGCTCAAATACCCGCTCTTTATCTTCATCCGCAATGCCAGGGCCATTATCGGCAATGTGAATGGACTTTCCTTGCTGCGAAATATGAATAGTCGCGCCTTCAGGTGAATACTTAATTGCATTATCAACTAAGTTAAACAGCGCTTGGAATAACAAGTATTTGTCACCTTGAATCGTCGCATTTTGCTGCAAGTCTAAGGTAAATTGCTGATCTTTGGCTTCAGCTAATACCTCTGCCATTTCAAATAAATCTTGGCAAATATCTTGTAAACTTATGGGTTGTACATCTAACGATTGCTGACCTTCTTCAATCCGAGTTAACGACAACATAGCGTCAAAGGTTGCCAAGCAATCATCCAATTCTTCTAGCAACTCTGCACGCGCATCGGCGAGCTCTTCCATTGGCTTTTGTGATAATTGCTCAATCCCAATGCGCAAATGCGACAACGGGGTACGTAAATCATGGGCAATATTATCGGTCACACCTCGTACGGCCAGCAGGTTTTGCTCTAAAGTATCCAGCACGCGGTTAAATTGCAGTGCCAGCATGTCAAACTCATCTTGTTGAGAACTAACTGGTAAGCGGGTTTCATAATGACCAGCTTCAATTTGCTCACTCAGTTGATTGTATTGCACCAGTCGTCGCAAGATGGCTTTGGAAAAAATATAGCCCAGCGCTAAGGTTAGCCCCAATGTGAAAGCAACGGCCCAAAAAGCTGCGTTGATAAACTTTTCAATTAATATCGCCAATTGGTCGGTACGCGTCGCAATCAAAACCGGCCCATAATTGGTCATTGCTAAACCGCCAGTAAGAATATGAAGTTTTTCTGGCCCGCCAGAGAAAATGGGAAATTCTCTGGTTTCAGGCAAAATAGGCATGTCATCAGGCAAAAAGGTTAATGCGCCGACCATATCAACGCTATTTTTCCAAGCAATCAGTGCCGTTTTAGGATCTGCGGCTTTAATCTGCGCAGCAAAGCTTCTACGATTAACCGTAAGAGCTAATTGCTGGTAGCGCTGCATTTCTGCGGCAAGATGACTATCTACTTGATTTTCTTGCTCGATAATCAGCTGTCTGTATAAGCTGAAAACAAGCATCACGATCAAAATCGTCACCAGAGTGGAGAAGATTAAGGTGATCCGCCATGCGCTACTTTGATAAGGCTTAATGGCCTTTGCAGAGGCGATAGCCAGAACCTCGCACGGTTTCAATTAACTCACCATGACCAAGCTCTTCAAACTTACGTCGTAGTTTAGCAATATGCACGTCAATCACATTTGTTCGTGGGTCAAAGTGATAATCCCATACGGCTTCAAAAAGCAAAGTTCGGCTGATAACTTGATTAGGATGCTCCATTAGATACTTCAATAACTGAAACTCTTTGGGTTGCAGCATTAGCTCTTTGCCATCTAAAGTGACCTTACGTGTTAACAGCTCCATTTTTAAGCCACCCACTTCAATATCTGTTGAAGCTGGCTCAACAATAGTACGCTGCGCTAATTTCTCGGCACGCACTAATAGCTCATCAAATGAAAATGGCTTAGTCATATAATCGTCACCGCCCGCGCGCAGGCCTTTAACCCGCTCATCAACATGGCTAAGTGCCGATAAAATCAGTACCGGTGTTTTGTTGCCGCTAGTACGCAACGCCGATAATAAGGTTAGGCCATCAAGTTTCGGCAACATACGATCTAACACTATCAAGTCATATTGATTATGCTTAGCAAGTGTTAGCCCTTCTTGACCATCTGTTGCGCTATCAACGCTATATTGTTGTGCGGTAAATCCCTGCGCCACATACTTCAATGTTGTGGCATCGTCTTCAACGATCAAAATACGCATAGTCATAGTCGCAGTTAATCCCATTTAAGTAGTGGTAATGGACGGAGATTTTCAATATCAAAGGCAATCGTCTTTTGCTGTTGTTGATTTAACAACTTCAGCTCAAGATAACTAATTGATAAATCATGATCTAATTCGGCTTGAATTAAATGCCCGCTTTTATTCTGGGTCGCTAAGTTAATTAAAGAAGAGAAGGTTAGGTTTTTTTTAAGCATCAAACTTACTGCATGTAATTGTTCAATGCTGTCGCCATCATAGGGTTGGCTAGATTCAGCCAATAGCTGACCATCGGCGGCATTATACTCAAGTTTATAGAGTAATTTGGCTTTGGTATTGATTGCAGAAAATAAGTAAACAAGCTGCTCGTTGTCGATATCAAGATTGAATCCACAGATGGTACCCAAATCTTGTTGCTCCCATTTTTCCATTACAGAAACGGGAGTCAATAAGCCTTCTTGGGATAACAGTGATTGCATGGATGGAGCCGCCATCGACACAAATGGAACCAAGCACAGCGCGAGTAGCAACCGAACCATTTTAAGCCTCAAGTTAGAAGATTTATACACAGTGTTACTTTACCTAACTCCAACACAAGACCCAAGAAATCTAAGATTAATAATTGATCATGCAAATGAAATATCGACAAATCATCACTTAATCTGCCTGTAAAATATGAATTTGATCAGACTTTAATGCAACTGTAGTTCTCATCCCATTTTCAAGCCCAAGCTTTTGGCATAAATGAATCGGTATATCCGCATTCATCACTTGTTGAATACCATCTACTCGTGCAATCACCCTGACGGTTTCACCCATCACCAGCAATGACTCAATTTGCACATCCAATTTATTCAAGCTTTTACATAAACGGCCACTGGTAATGGCATTAAAGCGTATTCCCTGATTTGGAATTACCCAACGGACATGCTGACCCACAGTTAAAGGCGGAGCGTTTTCTGTGGCAATTTGGTGATCACCAAACCTTAACCAGGTCATGTTTTTACCAGCCTGTTGATCAACCACAGTTGCATCGAACATATTGCGCAACCCCATCTGCTTGGCGACCGCCTCATTGCGAGGATGCGACATCACCTCAAAAGGTTTACCTTGCTGTAGCATTTGTCCTTGGCTAATTAAAATCATTCTGTCGGCAAGCAACTGGGCCTCATGAATATCATGAGTCACCATAATAACTGGGATAGCCAATTGAGATTTTAACCGCGCCAATTCAATATATAAGCGCTCACGGGTTTCTCTATCAACCGCAGAAAAGGGCTCATCCAATAACAACACTGCAGGCTCGCGGGCTAACGCTCGTGCCAAGGCGACTCGTTGGCGCTGCCCGCCAGATAAATGATTCGGTAAGCGATCAGGAAGCCCCTCTAAATTTACCCTTTCTAACCAATCTAATGCGCGCTGTTTACGCTTAATTTTTGGCACATGCTCAAGCCCAGACATGACATTTTGAATCGCTGTCATATGTGGAAACAACCCAAAGTGCTGCGGCACATAACCAATATGACGCTGTTGCGGGGTTAAAAATACCTTGTTTTGACCATTAAACCACGTTTGCTCGCCATAGCTAATACTACCCGATTGCGGTTGGCTTAAGCCTGCAATCATTCTAAGCAAAGTTGTTTTGCCGCCGCCAGAAGGGCCAACCACAGCCAATAACTCACCCGCCTTGCAACTAAAGTGGGCTTCTAACGGTATGGGATGTTGCTGCGAAATATCACAATGCAGATCAGCGATGGCTGCCAAGATGACCTCCTAATCGCCGAGACATGCTACTCGTTAATGCTAACGCTGAAATGGCGAATATGAGTAGCACCAATGACATGGTGCCTGCACCATCAAAATCGAACGCCTGCACACTATCATAGATAGCAATTGAGATGGTTTTCGTTTCGCCGACAATATTGCCACCTAGCATTAACACCACGCCAAATTCACCCAATACATGCGAAAAACACAATACCATAGCCGTTAACACTCCCGGCCACACCATAGGCAGTTCAACTTTAAAAAATAGGCTTAAACGACTCATACCACAGCAAGCTGCGGCATCACGAATATCAACAGGAATGGTTTCAAATGCGCGCTGTATCGGCTGCACAGCAAATGGAATATTGACCAACATTGAAGCAATCACCAAACCAGAAAAATGGAACACTAACTGTTGGCCAAAGATTTGCTCTACCCATTGCCCAAGCCAGCTTTGATTACCCATCCCCACCAGCAAGTAATAGCCCACGACAGTTGGTGGTAATACTAATGGCACCATGATTAGTGCCTCAAACCAAGACTTACCTCGAAACTGGTTGTAAGCTAAAAAGCGTCCCACCCATAGCGATGATGGAACCAGTAGTAATACGGTAACAGTGCTTAATTTGATTGATAACCACAACGCCTGCCAATCCAAAGTTAGCGCCCTTCCATTGTTGTTAACTCGTTTGATTTGCTTGCCGTTATTGGTGGCACATCAAAACCATACTGGCGCAAAATGTGGTGTGCTGGAGCAGACAAGATAAAGGCATAAAATTGCTGCGCGACACTAGAAGCATTGTTTACTAATACCATCCGCTGATTGATAGGATCATACAGCTCATCAGCAATCACCACATAATTACCCATGCGCGAAAAATTGTCTGACATAGCGAGCGAGAGCGGCACGATACCGCCTTGGGTTGAACCGCTCACTGCAAATTGAGCTGCTTGGGAGGCGTTTTCACCTAAAATGATATTTTTTTCAATATCTTGCCACAAACCTTTAGTTTGTAATGCTTGTTTGGCTCGTTCGCCATATGGTGCATGTTCAGGATTAGCAATCGCAAAACGTTGCAGCTTGTGTCCATCAATCAACTGCTTTAGGCCGTTTAATTGGCCATCAAGGTGCATCTGCGAATGCTTAGGCACGGCTAGGGCTAAACGACCAATGGCATATACCTCACCGGCATCTTGGGTTAACCCTGCTTCAATAAGTTTGTTTGGATAAATTTCATCCGCGCTAAGCAAAAGCTCAAACGGAGCGCCATGCTGAATTTGACTCGCGAAATTCCCTGAAGAACCATAGCTTAAGCGTAATCTAAAACCAGTTTGTTGAGTAAACTGCTTGGCAATATCGTCAATGGCGAATTTCATGCTGGCAGCTACGGCGATATTGGGTGGATTAGCGGCCACAACAGTAAATGTCGTGAACACACTTAAAAAGCAAACAAGAAAGGTCACCTGCAAAATATTAATCTTGCTAGATAAAGCTTGAAAACAACCCACCAGAATCAACTCCTAACCCATGATGCTTTACTTAGATGTTCACTTTTTGAAAGCAGATAAAACAACTAATCCTGTTGCCACATTTTGGCCGCTTGTTCATCGCTATCACGGGCTTCAACCCAATGACTACCAGTGTCACCGGCTTCCAATTTCCAAAAAGGAGCTTTGGTTTTTAAAAAATCGATTAGAAACTCACATGCAGCAAAAGCCGCTTTACGGTGGGCGCTAGTTACGCCAATAAATACGATTTGCTCACCTAGTGCCATGGTGCCAACACGATGAATAATCGTCACAAAGTTAAGCGGCCAACGCTCATGCGCTTGCTGCGCAATTTGCTGCAATACCGCTTCAGTCATACCTGGGTAGTGCTCTAATGTTAAATCCGTTACAGGATTACCATCATTGAAATCACGCACTTTACCCACAAAAGTAACTACAGCACCATCGCTGTTATCCTTTGCTAGTAACTCATACTCATGGGCCACATCAAAATCAGCAGTTTGCACCCGAATAGTTGGCAGTTGGCTCATATTAGCCCCCGGTTACTGGTGGGAAAAAGGCCACTTCGTCACCATCAGCAACGCTTGCCTCCCAGTTGCTAATGGTTTGATTGACCGCGACCAATAACTTGTCAGATGCCATCACTTTGGCCCATTTATCATCTTGAGCAGCTAAAGCGGCACGTAATTGCTCTGTGTTGTTAATGCCTTGCGCAGAAAACTCAAGCTTTGCAGTACCCAATAACTCACGCACTTGGGCAAAAAATAATACTTGGATCATAGGTATCTCTACTTAATTTAAACCAATCGATATACTAAAAGGGGCTGAATAGTTTTAGGCTTTAAAGTGACCCGATTTGCCGCCACGTTTTTCAAGCAATTTAACCTGTGAAATCACCATGTCTTTTTGTACGGCTTTACACATATCATAAATGGTTAATGCCGCTACAGACGCCGCGGTTAACGCTTCCATTTCAACACCTGTTTTACCTGATAACTTACATAAGCTGTTAATACGTACACGATTAAATTCAGGCTCAGCCACCAAATCAACCTCAACTTTAGTGAGCATGAGTGGATGACATAAAGGGATAAGATCGGCGGTTTTTTTCGCAGCTTGAATACCCGCTATGCGCGCAGTCGCAAACACATCACCTTTATGATGACTGCCGCTCATGATCATCTCTAATGTGCTTGGTGCCATTTCAATGAATGCTTCTGCACGTGCTTCGCGTTCGGTAACTGCTTTTTCAGTCACATCGACCATATGGGCATTGCCATCGGCGTTAATATGGGTAAAACGATTGCTCATGAATTTAAAGCCTTAAATGTATGCTACTTGAATGAATAACTAGCCACCAATGGATGCCAGATGCTGCGTGACACCTGTGATCCCTTGATGTAAATAATGGGTTTGCTCTTTTTGAGTCAATTGCCCATGTAAGCGCTCGATAAGCTCTGCACGCTGCTCAGGATGTTGTAATAAATCACGTAAATCAAGGCCATTTTCGGTAAACAAACACAAGTGAAGCTTACCTTTGGCTGACACCCTTAAACGGTTACAGCTGGCACAAAAGTTTTTGGCATATGGCATGATTAAACCAATACGGCCCTTATGATCAGGACGACTAAAGTTTTGCGCAGGACCATCATCTTTACCTGGCTGGTCATATAACCAACCTTCTGCCATTAAACGCGCTTTGATGTCGGCACCCGCTAAATGGTGCGCTTTAAAATAGTCATGACCTAAGCCGGTTTCCATTAATTCAATAAAGCGTAAATCAATCGGCGTGTGCTTAATCCAATGCAAAAAACGCGGCAAATCTTTATCGTTTAAGTCTTTAAGCAGAACCGCATTGACTTTGACTCGCTCAAAACCTGCCTCAAGGGCCGCATCAATACCACGCATGACTTCATCAAATTTGTTTTCACCAGTAATTTGATAAAACATCCGAGGGTCTAAGCTATCTACCGACACATTAATACGGCGCAAACCTGCGTCGTACCATTCTTTGGCATTTTTAGCTAAGCGGTAGCCATTGGTTGTGGTTGCAACAGTATGAATGTTGGGGTTGTCGGCCACGATACGCACAATATCGGTAAAATCTTTACGTAAAGTGGGCTCACCACCAGTAATACGAATTTTTTGAGTACCGACCTCACCAAAGGCGGCAACTAAATTTTCGATTTCAGTAAGTGTCAAAAAGCTTGGCTTGCCGTCGGGACGGTAACCATCAGGTAAACAGTAGGAGCATTTGAAATTACAAACGTCAGTGACTGACATTCGCAAATAGTGAAACTTCCGACCAAAATTGTCTTGTAATTGGGACATGTTAACCTTTCCAAATGTGGGAGGAGAGTGCATTTCTTTACTCACCCCGGTGGCATTATTACCACGGCTAAAAACCCGTATCGTCTGACGTAGGATTAAAAGCTCGGAGAACCGTCGAAGTTGATTATAGGCCGAAACAAGCCCAAACAGACAGACCTTTTGATTAAATATTGTGTCGTTATGTCATTTGCATCACCTATTTGTGACTCTGCTCACGATGATCAAATACACTGAAATACTGGGCGAACGACGAATTTTGCGGTAAGGTAAGCATCAAGATGAAACGATCGTTTGATTGTCGTAATAAAAACAATAAACCCGACGTATCGGGAACTAAAAAGGTGAGAAGATGGAACGTGAGTCAATGGAGTTCGACGTAGTCATTGTTGGCGCAGGCCCTTCAGGTTTAGCAACAGCATGCCGTTTAATGCAAATATCAAAAGATGCCGAAAAAGAGATCACCGTCTGTGTGGTTGAAAAAGGATCTGAAGTTGGTGCCCATATTTTATCTGGCGCCGTATTTCAGCCCGATGTACTCGACGAGCTTTTTGATGACTGGCGTGATAGCGATATTCCATTAACTACTCAAGTTACTCATGATGACATCTACCTATTAAATTCATCAACAACATCTAAATTAATACCTAACAGCCTTGTGCCAAAAACCATGCACAATGAAGGCAACTATATTATCAGTGCTGGTAATCTTGCACGCTGGTTAGCTAATCGCGCTGAAGCGATGGGGGTTGAAATTTTCCCCGGATTCGCTGCCAGTGAATTACTGTTTAATGATGACAACAGCGTAAAAGGTATCCTAATTGGTGACATGGGTGTTGGCGCAGATGGCCAACCCAAAGACAGCTATATGCCAGGTATGGAACTTCATGCTAAATACACTGTTTTTTCAGAAGGTTGTCGTGGCCACTTAGGTAAGCAGCTCATTGAAAAATACCATTTAGATAATGGCAAAACGCCACAACATTATGGCTTAGGTTTTAAAGAGATTTGGAAAGTACCTGCAGAACAACACGAGTTAGGAAAAGTTGTCCATACTGGTGGATGGCCATTAAATAACGGCTCATCGGGTGGTGGCTTTTTATATCACATGGAAGACAACCAAGTTGCAGTTGGGCTAATTGTTGACCTTAATTACAAAAATCCACACCTCAGTCCATTTGACGAATTCCAACGCTATAAAACTCACCCTGTTATCGCCCAGTATTTAACTGGTGGTGAGCGCATAACTTATGGTGCTCGTGCCATCACAAAAGGTGGCCTAAATTCACTGCCTAAAATGAGCTTCCCAGGCGGCCTTATCATTGGTTGTAACGCAGGCACACTTAACTTTTCTAAAATTAAAGGTATTCATACCGCAATTAAGAGTGGCATTGTGGCTGCTGAAACTTTAGGCGAAGGTTTAATTGCAGGTCTGGAAGGCGGTAAAGATTTAGATTGCTTTCAAACTCGCTTTGAAGAAAGCTGGTTACATAAGGAGCTATTTAAATCTCGCAACTTTGGTCCAGCATTACATAAGTTTGGCACCTTTGTTGGCGGCGCATTTAACTTTATTGACCAAAATTGGTTTGGTGGAAAATTCCCTATCACACTTAGAGACACCACCCCTGATTACGCCAATATGGGATTAGCGAGCGATTATGCCAAAATCGATTATCCAAAGCCTGACGGCAAATTGAGTTTTGACAAACTATCTTCGGTTTATTTATCTAATACCTACCATGAAGAAGATCAGCTTTGTCATTTAAAGTTAAAAGATAAGAGCATTCCTATTGCTGTTAATTTAGTAAAATTCGATGAACCTGCACAGCGTTATTGCCCAGCAGGGGTTTATGAGGTGGTTGAAGAAGCCGGCGAGAAAAAGTTTGTCATCAATGGCCAAAACTGCATTCACTGTAAAACCTGTGATATTAAAGACCCTAGCCAAAATATTACTTGGGTAACACCTGAGGGCGGCGGCGGCCCAAATTATCCAAATATGTAAGCGACTGATCAAAAACAAAAATGCCGCCAATCACTATGATAGGCGGCATTTTTATTGCTATTTTTATTTTAAAAACTTAATTGTTAAAGGGTATTGATAAGCCTTGCCTTCAGTAGCTTTAATAATCGCGATAATGGTACAGATAATATCCATTAGGGCTAATACGCCTAATAAAATAAAACCTATACCCACAAAGGCTAATACCATTGAGATCATGACATAAATAAACAAGCTAATTTTGAAGTTCAAACAGTTTTTGCCGCATTGATTAGCAAACTCAAACTCATCTCGCTTCATTAACCACACAATGAGGGGTCCTAAAATACTGCCTAGTGGAATAATATATCCGGCAAAACTAGCAGCATAAATAAGTACGCCCATGTCCCTAGCTTGCTTATCGATTGATTCTTGAAAATCTTCCATGACTATCCTTATATATATTTAAATTCTACGTTAATTAACTTGCTTTACCATACAAGCGCATTTGCCATTCTTCAATAGATTCAGTGTTTAATCTATGCTGTAGTGAATCAACCCAACTTTGTGCCAGCCCGGGGCATTCGAGCAACATTTGATATTGCAGCGCATCAAAGTCTTTTAAAAAGTAAATCTCCATTGCCCGAGAAACACTGATATGAGAGAGCCGCTCAATTAAGTGGACCGAGTCGCTCAACCCGATATCCCCTTCAGACAGCACCTTATAAAACCAGCCACACATACGCGTTTTTTGCATAACCAATGCAAAATCTTGATGGCCAAATTGCTGATTCAGTTTAAAGCAAGGTGAGCGCGGCTGAGTCACTTGCAGGGTGACATCCCCAACTTGAACAATATCACCAATGTTTATTTGTGATTCATTAAGGCCAACGGTACTGATATTTTCTCCCATAGAGGGCGCATCTTTAAAAGAGGACATTAAGTCCCAGCGACGATACTGACCGTAATGCTCCCGAGGGAAATGATGTATAACGCGATCTAACCCTCCATGATGTTTCGGATCAGCCTCACCATTACCCACCACGCGATTAAATTGCACCGTTAGCTTCTCAACCGAATGTTTTTGATTGATGCAACTTGCAACACCGTTACGCATTTCTATCTGATCACCTAGGTATAAACCCGACATCCGATCCACTAATCGTTTACTCACAAGCGCACTCCATTGAAAGTCATCTCAAACTAATATACCTAAAAAACAAGCAAAAAAAGCCTTACCAGGGGAGCAGTAAGGCATAAACAAGATGTCAGATTTGGGGAGAACGCACTCAGCAACCAAAAATAAAAGCAATTGACACTTAGGAATGCTATTAGAGTATCGCTAAGATAGCGCATCAATATGACAGCACAATGACAAATTCTGATTGGTAGCAAAAAGCACTACACAGCTAAATGGCTAATGTAATTTAGCGGCTATGTATTGCTAACCTAATCCCTGCTGAATGAGATATTGCTGTAAACCTGCGCCCGGAACAGAACTAGGCGTAGCGACAGCTAAAGCAGCCCAGCGAGCCCCTTCTTCCATGGCTTCGGTTATTGATTTATTCGCACACAAGCCATGAATAACACCTGCAGCATAATTATCGCCAGCCCCAGTAGTATCTACCACTTTGGCAGGAACTGCTGGTACATGCTGTTGGCCATCGGCACTGTAAACCGTTGCACCATTTTCACCATCGGTGACAATAAAATGCTGTAATTTATCCCCGCAAATTTGTTTGGCAAACTGCCAAGGATGTTGCAAGCAACGTCCCTGCATATCAGTGATGGAAGCAATTAATATATGGCAAGGGCGGCTGCGCTCATCTTTGGCAAGTTGTGCAACCACCAGCGTATGCCCTGCATTAATGGCTGCCTGCGCCCATGTTTCTGTGCCCACTGCAGAAGTATTAATGTAAAACGCCTGCCAATGTTGCCAGTTAGGTTGGTGGTGCAATTCAAAAATAGGTCTTTCTGGGCGAATAATGGTTCGTTCGCCGTCTGGAGTCATAACCAACAGCATTTCACAGGTATTCCCTTCAAAACGCTGTACCATACGACAATCTAAACCTTGGGTACTGGCTTGGGCCACAATCCAATCACCAATATCATCATTACCCACTTCACTAACCAGAGACACATTATGTTGTGCCCAAACTAAACCAATACCGGTATTCGCCCCGCCGCCGCCAAGACGTAATCCGCCATCTTGGTAATGATAGCGACATCCCGATTGAAGTGGTTTATTCAAACGTAAAATACGGTCACAATTGATATTAGCGAGAAGCAGAATATTGGCCATAGCTGAGTCGTCAGAAAAATAATGAATTTGAGTATAACAAAAAGGCAGTGTTGTTCACTGCCTTTTTAATCTTAGCGGTCTTGCTACATATCTAAGTCGGTTAAGGGCTGACGTAACTGAGCGCGAACGTTATCCATACCGGAATAAAACTCTTTCATCATCAACAGCCCCATCATTTTACCGTTATCGGTCACTATTAAGCGGTCTGGATGTGCGGGGTCATTTTTGATTGCCCCTATGGCCTTCATCGAGCTCATTTCTTTAAATAATGCGGTATCAAGGTTCACCCCAAATTCATCACGAAAATATTTACGTGATAATCGACCTGAAAACATGCCTAACAGAAAACGATATTGCATCACTTCTTTTTTGTGATAAAACTTTTGCTGCTCGACTGCCATACGACCTTGGGCAATACGCTCTTGGTATTTTTTCAATGAGAAAGTATTCACATACAAGGTGTCATTTAAAAAGCTGAATGATCCAGACCCCACACCTAAGTATTCATCATGATCGATCACATACTCGTCAAAGCCCTCATTATTTGCTTTACCAAAAGCCCATGCAGATAACTGAGTATATTGACCTGTTAATCTATTTAAAATCTGACGATATTGATTAACCATTTCACCATGCGGAGCTGCTAAGGTACCTTTAACACTCTTTCGGGTTTGATGCGTTATCATCAAAGGATAAGTGGTAATTTGGCGAGGATCTAGCTTAGATGCCATATCTAAATCCGCTTGGATAACCTCGTCAGTTTGCCCTCTAAAACCAAAGATCAAATCAACATTGATGATTGGAAACAATTCTTTTGCCGCCATGATACGGTCAAAAGTTTGCTGACCCGTGCCAAACTTTTCTAAGCGGTCGGTCATTTTCAAAATATCATCATTGAAGCTTTGCACCCCAATCGACATTCTGTCGACTAACCCTTTTAGTTGTTTAAACTCAGGGTTAGCTAAATGCTGTGGGTCTGACTCACAAGACACTTCTTTGATGTCAGGAAATAGGGTTTTGGCGTGCTCAATGGTTCTTGCTAACTCATCTTCCAGTACGGTTGTTGTACCGCCGCCAATGTACATAGAGTCAAACTGATACCCTAAATCTTTGGCCATCTGCATTTCTTTACGCAATGCAATAAAGTACTCACGCGCTTTATCTTCACGGAATAAAAATCGATGAAAAGTACAAAATGAACACAGGGTATGACAAAACGGAATATGCGCATAAAGCATGTACTTACGCCCTTCAACCGGCTTTGGCATTCTGTCAGTCGAGATCGTGTCTAAACGTAAATTTTTATCAACGTAATACTGCATTACTTTTTCCATTGAACTGACCATCCAGTTTGGAACCGTAATGTTAGATTGATAAGGTGTAATCAACGCATCAGATGTTGATTGAATAATAGAAGACATAGAAATCCTAGTGAGCAAAGCTTGAAAGCAAAATCGTTGATTACAAAGCAGTAAAAAACATATCCCGTTAGCGGAGCCTAAAAATACCACTTTAGATATAGATAAGATGTGAAGTAGACAACGCTATGTAAACCGAAAGGTAAACTAACAGGATTTTTAATGCTTATTTGTTAAGCAGGTCATGTTTTAGCAACTATTAATATATCGAACAATTGAAGCAACTTTGCAAAATCCCGATTCCTCACTGGCAAAGCTAACAGCCCTTCTCGATAGCCTCAATGCAAATAAAGTATGAGTCGTTATTGAGTAACTCAATATCGATAATGTTTTTGTAGCCTCAATGCCTGAGATAAATCGTGGTGCTTCGGCCACACTAATTACGAATGTCGTGAGCTCTAGTGGCATATGTGGTGGCATAGATGTGAAGGGGACAACCTTATGTGTAAGCAATACGCGCGGCCTATCCTTATCCGTTAGGTGTCCGACCGCTGAACCTGATTTAGTAGTGGTAACGACACGAAATTACCGTTATTGCTTGATCATCGACCACGTAAACAAGCCTATTAGTATCATCAATTCGACGAGACCAAAAACCAGCTAGGTTCTCTTTCAACGGCTCTGGTTTGCCGATACCCTCAAATGGAGAGCGCTTAACATCATTGATAAGTTTGTTGATGCGCTTGAGAGTTTTCTTGTCTTGAGTTTGCCAATACAAGTAATCATCCCAGGCGTCATCAGTCCATGACAGTACACGTTGGCTACTACTCATCAATTAACTCTCGTGCCGTTGTTTTACCTGCACGGTACTGAGCTATTGAACGATTTAGATGCTCAGCGTTTTGAGGAGAGCGTAGTAAGTGAACCGTCTCCATAAGGCTGTTGTAATAGTCTAAAGACATTACCACTGCATCTTCAGAATCACGACGCGTAATAATTGTTGTATCGGCATCATTAACGACACCATCCAAAACAGCTTTAAGACCATTTCTCGCTTCAGTAAAAGATACGATTCTCATAAGAGCCTCCACATGTACAGTTAATGGAACAAGTATAATCTTCACTCAGGTACTTGTACAGTAAGTTGAACATGCGATATTAATCCGGAAACTAACGCCCGCAGCACATGAAAGTTGGAGCACAGCGTAAATTTTGACCATTAGTGATATCAAATTGTCGGCTAACCTCGAAAACAATCATTGAGCACGACATTTAGGAAAGAAGAGGAAGAAGATGCCATTCAATCACATGCGCGGTTTAATTCCCTTTTTAAATTTTACTCTGCCCATTAATTACGAATGTCGCGAGCTGTAGTGGCATATGTGGTGGCATAGATGTGAAGGGGCCAACCTTATGTGTAAGCACTTCTGTGACACGCTGCAAGTACGTCCGTGTAAGCTCAACGATGGCATCCATGCCATCGACGGCCACAGCCGCGCTTACACCTAATAATTTATCTCTTCGATTAAGCTTATTCAGCCCCCGCTAATTTCGATATTTACACTATAAAGGTATCACTCAGGCTTGTTCCACACTTGGGACAAGAACGCGGCTTATCTTTACTCGTTAGCTTTGTTGATTGATTTTTCAGCTATTAATTGCCATGAGTGTACATCTGGCTGACATTGTAATAATTTTAAATCTTTGCGTCCCCATGAAAGAAGGATCTCTTTAAGTTCATCATCGGAGAAATCGTTCTTTTTAGTTACATTTTTATATATATGCCGACCTAAATATATTTCCTTAACAGCATTTTCTGGTATATCCAAACAATACAATGGACGCCCTGCTACCGAGATTTTATTCCAAGCGTTACTGCGTCCCTTACCGACATGGTAGCTAAACGGTAGAGCTGATATATCCTTAACAACTCGAATTTCTTCTTCGTAGCTCCATTCAATAGATTTGTACAAAAATGCCCTTTTGACTAAATTAAAGGCATCAGAGTTAAATTTGATGCCATTTCCTATACTCATCAATTCTTCACTACTTAAAGTAGACAAATTTTTATGTGGCTTAGTTGCCGAATAGACGATTTCACCATACTGACAGGGTATGACGCATGCATCTTCATCAGTAAATCCAGCTAATTTGACATCAAAGCCAATTACTACGCCTTGGTGTTCGTCCCCATAGTGAGCCCACATTAACGAATTCAATGGTTGCCTAGTAAGTGACAGCACACCATAGTTTCTTGAAAAACGATTTTTACAAGCATTTGTAGCCATTGTTGTGGTTACGAATGAGTCACCACACTCATCAAAACCAAAGGCTGTACACTCAAATGGATCATTCAGATCTTCTAAGCAAGAGAAGCCGAGTGATGAGTTTTCAATAACTGAAATAGCCGCTTTAAACGACATATATTTATATAGAATCAACGTTTATCCTCAAAAAACTAACGCCCAAATTTAGTGGGTTCAGATCAACTCTCCTAAACCAACTCAAATGAAATCATAAACAAGGATTGTTGGTTTGGGTAAACCTGTTGAATAATCTGTTTTAGCTCATCCAGAGGCAGGCTTTCTTGCTCAGCATGGAACTCATTAATGTCATCAAACGCCAAGGGCTCAACTGACAAAATAGTAATATCACAGACCTTTTGATGGGTCTCAAGGGTGAAGACTTCCACTTGCGTACCGGGTACGTAGTGATTTTCTGACGCATCTCGAATGGTGATGGTTTTAGCGCCGCTGGCCACCAGCGGGGTTAGGTATTCAAAAAACGTGATACTGGTTGGGATCATTATTGTAGCCTTATGTCTGTTATTGGCGTGCACAATCACCGGGGCTTTGGTCGAAGTAACGTTTAAACTCTCGGCTAAATTGCGCGCTGCTTTCATAGCCAACTTGCGAGGCCACATCTTTTACTTTTAACCGCTGGGCTTGAAGTAGTTCTTTCGCGCGCGTTAATCTAATTTTCTTCAAATATTGAATCGGTGAAGAGGCCGTTACCTCTTTGAAGCAACGATGAAATGCCGATGGGCTCATGTTCACCAGCCCCGCTAAGGTATCTACCTCAACTGACTCACCATAATGCCGATGGATATAACTTAACGCCTTTTCGACTCGCGATAAGCGAGTGTGGCTAAGCGATAATGCATACAAAGGCGCGGCATTGGGGCTTTCAAGTAACCGATATAACAGCTCAAGCACTAATGCTTCGCCCATCACCTTAGCTTCGAGTGGCGATTGTAAAGCTTGCAGCAACCTAAACACACTGCAATCCAACTCTTCTGTGGTCGGCGTGACAAAATATCCCGATTGACGCGATTCATTCAAATTTTTGGGTATTTGATTATGCTCATCCATCAAGCGAATAATGTGATTCAACTGCACCAAATCAATATCGACCATTAATACCAACACAGGTTCATCTGGGCTGGCAAAGGTTTCACACTCCACCGGCAATGGCACCGTCATCACTAATGCATTTTGGCTGTCGTAATCAAACGTTTGCTCATCTAAATACAGGCGCTTTTTACCTTGCCCAACAAATAGCATCCCCTGTGAATAACACATAGGCCCACGTGCGCCATATTGCGAGCCTCTAAAAACATGCACGCCTTTTAAATGAGTTGGATTCACGCCTTCTTTTGGCGCTAATGCTGCCATTAATGTTGCGATATCTGTCATTGCTACTACTCGTTACACATCATGCAACAAGATTACCACCAAAGCAGAAAAGTGCATCAAAAATACAATTAAAATGCTATTTAAAACAAAAATAAGTAGGAATAGGCACAATTACAATAGTTATGTGTCTGTTTATTTTGTGGCAGAGGTTTATGATTATGCCATCAAATTTAATTGTGATGACAAGGCACTTATCGTCGTCATGATAACCTGCTTAACTTCATGCTCCGTCACGCTGTGGCTGATGCAACAAATAAGGTGACAACTCTATGCTGAACTTTAATTATCGTAACCCTACCCATGTTGTTTTTGGTAAAGACCGAATTGCAGAACTTGATCAATTAGTGCCAGCAAATGCACGAGTATTAATAACTTATGGTGGCGGCAGCGTAAAGCGCTTTGGCACCTTAGATAAAGTGAAGGCTGCACTTGGTAATCGTATCGTATTTGAGTTTGCTGGTATTGAAGCCAACCCTAAATACGACACCTTAATGCAAGCCGTTGAAGTGGCCCGCAAAGAAAACATCGATTTTTTATTGGCTGTAGGTGGCGGCTCTGTGATGGATGGCACTAAGTTTATTGCCCTCGCCACCCAGTTTGAAGGTGATACCACCAGCCTGCTGTATCATGGTTTTGCCCCTGTACCTGTTGCTGACGATAAAGTGATCCCGCTTGGCGTTATCGCTACCTTGCCTGCAACAGGATCAGAAATGAACGCCTTTGCTGTGGTTAGCTATCAGGGTGGCAAGTTCCCTGTAAACCACCCTAATGTTTACCCAACATTTGCGATGCTTGATCCAGAATTGACCTTCAGCTTACCTAAAATTCAAGTGGCTAATGGCGTAGTTGATGCGTTTGTGCATGTCATTGAGCAATATGCCACTTACCCTGTGGATGGCCGAGTACAAGACAGAATGGCTGAAGGTATTATGCGTACCTTAATTGAAATTGGCCCTATTACAGTGGCAGAGCCGACCAATTATCAAGCGCGCGCTAACTTAATGTGGAGTGCGACATCAGCCTTAAATGGCATGATTGGGGTTGGCGTACCTTTTGACTGGACGACCCACATGATAGGTCATGAGTTAACCGCTATCTTTGGTATTGATCATGCACAAACTCTAGCCGCAGTATTACCTTCGGTATGGCGAGTTCGTAAACCCCAGAAACATGCCAAGTTATTACAATTTGCAGAGCGAGTTTGGGATATTACAGAAGGTGATGACGACAGCAGAATTAATCAAGCTATCGATAAAACTGAGGCTTTCTTCCAGCAAGTTGGCTTAAAAACCCGTCTACGAGACTATGGTATCGACAAAGCTCAAATTGATGATGTGATTGCTGCGTTAGCGGCTCATGGGATGACCGCTTTATCTGAAACCGGTGATTTGGGCTTAGATATTAGCCGCGAGATTTTAGAAAAGGCGTGGTAAGTCTGTTTTAGATTGTCAATCTTAGCCATTCACTCAGCTAAATGAGTGAGCCAAAATGCCAGTCTTAGATATGACTGGCATTTTTGTATTATTGGTATGGCTGACACAAGCTTGCAAAATCACTTTTAGGATCTAATAAAAATTCTTGGCCGACAATCGATGTCATTTGTTGCTCTGACACCAAAGGATTATCAATTTTTAGCACCACACGCTGATTCAATTTACTTTGGCGTAAAAAATCACAATGGTGTTGATAGAAAAACTGATCAAACTTGCCGTTGCTAATGATTCGTTCAAGGCCCACTCTGACTCTTTCAGCTAATCGAGGTTGATTAGGGGAAACATAAAAGTAAGTTGCTAAAGGGATATGTAATACCAGATGTTCATCTAGCATCAATTGTGGGTATAGCTTCTGATATGCTGTGACCTCCTGAAACGCCTCATTGACACCACGGCCAAAAGTAATAAAGCGCTCCTTAGACAACATATTAAACAAGCTATCATAATGAGTGCTTTCCACCACATTAAATCCCGCCTGTTGCATCGCTATCTTTGTTGTCCACTGACTACCCGAGCCAGTAGGAAACTGCATAAGTTGCTCAAGAGACTTCACATGGCTCAGTTTTTCCGCATTATTTTGAGTAATAATAAAAACCCTAAAACCTTGAACACCTTTACGAATGGGAATGTAAACCGGCAGCAATTTGTCATTCCACTCAGTATTTGCCGCCTCGGCCATGATATTAATCACCTCACCACTTTCAAGCGCCCTTAATTGCCGATTACGGCTCATCACCACACTCGACACTTGTAGATTAGCCTCTCCAAAGTCTGCTTGAGTTGCTTCTATGACAAGTTGCAATAATGCATAGGTATATTCATATCTAAAATCATTGGCTGATTCAGAATGGTTAATAATAAAACTGTCCACAGCTTTAGACTGCGGCACATACAGGTAGGCCATTAAGACAATTGAGAAGTAACACAATCGCTTTATATTAGCTAATCGACTACCCATGTAAAAATAACCCCATTACTGAAAATCTTTTTCATTATGCTGCATTAGAACTTAGTGTAGTTTAAATTTACTCATAAATGCGATATTACACTGCTAACTTATACACTTACAAAAACGCCCAGCTTGATCCAAGCTGGGCGTTTGATTAACGGCAATATAAATTAACTGAGCATTTACTCTTTATATTTTAATGTGCCGTTTTGTTTGATTTCGTCATACCATAAGTTATGGTGCTGGCTTGCCCAGTTTTCATCACAGTAACCTGACACCATACACTCCATACCGCCTTCTGACATAACCGTTGCCATAAAGATATGTACGATAGAGAACGCGGTAATAATAATCGCGCTAACCGAGTGCAACACTAAAGCGATTAAGCTTAAAGTACGGCTTGGTTCAAATAAACTTGGGAACAATAACAACATACCCGATGCTGAAATCACTAAACCAAATAGGGCAAAAGCCCAGAACCACATTTTTTCACCGGCGTTAGCAAAACCTGCATCTGGGTGCTTGCCCTTAAATGGGCCAAAGTTAATGTATCCACCAACAACCATCATCCATTTAAGGTCATACATTTTCGGCATTTGGTTTTTCGCCCAAAGCACCGACATTAATAACCAACCAATCATGAATGGAATAGCCATGTAGTCATGGATAAGTTTGGCAGCATTGATCATGCTTGCCCACACGCCATCACTCACATAAGGCTGAAAGAAGAAACGCCCAGCCAGCAAGGTTAAACCGGTTAAAATAAGCAATAAACACGGTATTGCACCTAACCAGTGAATCGACACATCAAACTTAGACCAGCGATAGACTAGCTTACCTGAGAAACCACCATGTAATTTTGAAATTCCGTTCACTTTAACAAACAGAACAAAAATGATGATCATCCCAAATAAAGCAGCCATCAAGGCTGGCGCCAATAGATCACTACGTAATTCAAACACACGTAAATCGTAAGTATTGATGAGTTGCGCATGCTCTTGCCCTGTTGAAGTGGTCACACCTTGAGCACCTTCTTTTAGCTGCGCCCAAATTTGCCCTTCTGTTTGGCCTGCTTCAACCTGATTTTGAGCAAAACAACTGACGCTCAAAAACAAAGTTAATGCGACACCTAGTGTCATTAGTATTTTTTTCATGCTACATCCTTATGTATCACTAGGCGCTTAATCACTTAAACGCCTAGTAACGCTTCGGACTAACCGCGCATTAGAGAATTAACCCCAAATCGCCTTGTTAGAACCACGAGAAGCAACACGCTCACGATAGATGTCAGACACCACGCCAGCGTCACCTGCAAGTAACGACTTAGTCGCACACAGTTCAGCACACATAGGTAACTTACCTTCTGCGATACGGTTTGAACCGTATTTTTTGCGCTCAGCATCAGAATGGTTGTCTTCTGGGCCACCAGCACAGAAAGTACATTTATCCATTTTGCCACGACCGCCAAATGTTGACTTAGACGGGAACTGAGGTGCACCGAACGGACATGCGTAGAAGCAGTAGCCACAGCCGATACAAGTATCTTTGTCGTGCAATACAATGCCATCTTCGGTTTTGTAGAAGCAATCTGCTGGGCAAACCGCCATACAAGGCGCATCGCTGCAGTGCATACAAGCCACTGAAATTGAAGCTTCACCTTTAACACCATCGTTAATCGTCACTACGCGACGACGTTGAATACCCCACTCTAAAGCAGAGTCGTTTTCGTTTTTACATGCAGTGACACAGCCGTTACATTCAATACAGCGTTTGGTATCACATAAAAATTTCATTGTAGCCATGTTGGCAATTCTCCTCGCTTAGCTGCAATTAGGCTTTTTCGACCTGACATAGTGACACTTTGGTTTCTTGCATTTGTGTCACAGGGTCATAGCCGTATGTCAGTACTGTGTTTGCAGATTCGCCTACAACATAAGGCTTAGTGCTGTCTCCGCCAGACTCTGGGTACACTAATTCTTCACCGTGCATGACACCGGCAAAGTGATATGGCATCCAAGTTACACCCGGTTTAACACGGTTAGTGACCATAGCCTTAATGAAGATGTAACCGCCTTCAGCGCCTTCAACACGTACATTGTCACCATCGCGAATGCCACGATCAGTTGCATCTGCTGGGTTAATTTCAATGAACATTTCTTGTTGCAGTTCAGCAAGCCAAGGGTTAGAACGAGATTCTTCACCACCACCTTCGTACTCAACTAAACGACCAGAAGACACTATTAATGGGTACTTCTTATCTAAGTTGTCACTGATAACCTTGTCTTGTAATGTCTTATACAAAGTCGGTAGACGATGAACTTGCATGTCGTCGTGAGTTGGGTATTTAGCAATTAAATCACGACGCGGCGTGTATAACGGCTCACGGTGCATCGGGATCTCATCAGGGAAAGTCCACACACGACAACGTGCTTTGGCATTACCATAAGGGATCATGTTGTGAGCCAGTGCCACACGTACGATACCGCCGCCTAAGTCTGTCGCCCAAGTGCGGTTTTCAGCTAAGGCTTTCTCTTCTGCGCTTAGCTCGTCCCACCAACCAAGCTGTTTAAGCATGACGTCGTCAAATTGTGGGTAACCGTCTTGAATTTCTGCCCCAACAGAGGCTGAATCTTCAGCAAGAATGCTCTCGCCTTCAAATTCCACACCAAAGCGAGCACGGAAGTTACCACCACCTTGATTAACGTTACGGTCAGTACGGTAAAGGATTTGTGTACCTGGATGCTTCTGCTCTGGAGTGCCCCAACAAGGCCAAGGTAAACCGTAGGTTTCGCCTTTATTCACACCACCTGGTGCTTCTAATGTTTCCGGAGAGAAATCACCCCAGTTCATGGTGTGAGCTTTAATACGCTCAGGGCTCCAACCTGTGTAGCCGATTGAACGCATACCTTTAGCGTATTCACGCATGATGTCATCAGGGCTTGGCATATTGCCTTCCACCTTGATGTGCTTAGTTAAGGTATCGGCGATACCGACTTTAGCCGCTAAGCGATACATAATCTCTAAGTCGTTTTTAGACTCAAATACAGGCTCAACCACTTGTTGACGCCATTGAGCCGAACGCCCAGAGTTGTTCACCGAGCCTTCACACTCAAACTGAGTTGCCGCCGGTAAAATGTACACACCCTCTTGACGACGGTGCATGACAGCCGCCATTGTTGGATAAGGGTCAACAACCACGATCGTTTCTAACTTATCTAACGCATCACGAACTTCCATCTGACGAGTTTCAGTGTTGACTGATTGCCCCCAGAAGAAAGCTAAACGCACGTTATCTTTTTGCGCTAATTTTTCTTTGTCTTCTAATACACCGTCGTGCCAACGTGAACATGGAATACCTGGTGTGGTCATAGGATCACGACCTAAGTAAGGTGTTGCATCGAAACGACCTTTAACTTGATCAAATGGTAAATCCCATACCCGCGCCCAGTGTTCCCAAGCGCCGGTGGTCACACCGTAGTAACCAGGCAAGTTGTCAAATAACAAGCCCATGTCGGTTGCACCTTGAACGTTGTCATGGCCACGGAAAATGTTAGTACCGCCACCTTGTACGCCCATGTTACCTAACACTAGCTGAAGGATTGAATAGATGCGCGTGTTGCCGTTACCAACGTGGTGCTGAGTACCACCCATACACCAAATTACAGTACCAGGACGGTGATGTGCCATGTGCTTCGCTGCTGCATAAACGGCTTCACGAGAGACACCGGTAACGTTTTCAACTTCTTCAGGAGTCCAACGCTTGGCTTCTTCGCGGATCTTATCCATGCCCCAAGCGCGTGTGCGGATGAAGTCTTTGTCTTCCCAGCCATTTTCAAAAATGTGCCACATTAAGCCATACACTAATGGAATATCAGTACCTGGGCGTAATGGTAAATGCACATCTGCATGAGCCATAGTGCGAGAGAAACGAGGATCTGCAACGGTAATCGTTGCGCCACGCTCTTTGGCAGTCAAAATGTGCTGCATTGCAACAGGGTGAGCTTCAGCAGGGTTTGCACCAATGATAAAAATGTTTTTCGCGTTGCGAATATCATTGAATGAGTTAGTTTGCGCACCATAACCCCAAGTGTTAGCAACACCGGCTACAGTGGTAGAATGACAAATACGAGCAGAGTGGTCGACGTTGTTTGTGCCCCACATTGCGGCAAGTTTACGGTATAAGTAAGCGCCCTCGTTAGAGAACTTAGCGCTCCCCATAAAGTAAACTGAATCTGGGCCAGATGTTTGCTTAATATCTAACATCTTGTCACCAATTTCATTGATGGCATCATCCCAAGATAAACGCTTCCACTTTCCGCCTTCCAGCTTCATTGGATATTTCACACGCTTATGAGAGTGAGTGTGATAACGTAAAGATGCACCTTTAGCACAGTGCCCACCTTGGTTAAATGGATGGTCGAATGCTGGCTCTTGTCCAGTCCATACACCATTTTGTACTTCAGCGTAGATACCACAACCTACAGCACAATGAGAGCAAATAGTACGTTTTACTTCTGTTGGTGCGGCATGAGGAATATCTTTAGCCTCGGCTTTACGCATCATACCAGTGCCAAGCATAGAAGCTGCTGCAATACCACCAGTAGCCACACTCATGTGTTTCATAAATTGACGACGGTTAATGCCAAGCTTAGCGGTTTCGGTTTGTGGCACCGTGGTTGACTTGCGAGTTAATTTCATCGCTGTAATTCTCCTAAACTAGCCGCGTAAACTATCGTAGTAACTACGAATATGGGCTGTTTCTTGATAACCATTAGTGTTGGATTTAACGGCACTTTGCTCGGTTGCATGAGCAACCTTGATGCCAGTTGCTGCAATGGCGACACTTGCAGTTCCGCCAATGGTTAAGGCTTTCAGCAGAGATCTGCGATTCAGATCAGCTTGTTGCTTACTCATTTAATCTCCCATTGAAAGTATTCACTTTCAGGTATGCGTATGCACCTAATGGTGCTAACAAATGGTGTTGTAAAAACCAGATAACGTGCATATTTGCTCGTTATGGCAATTTCGCGGGCATATTAGGGATTTAGTTATACTGATTTATTGATCTAAACCATTATTTGGGGGTTCATCATGGTATTAAAACTAAAAAACGACCTAGATCACACTTTGCAAGTGCATGAAAATAAATGGGTAAATACATGGATACAAGAATGTTAACCCATATTGGTGGGTATGTTGTTGAATTGCTACCTTAGCGTGTAATCACTACAAACTTAATTACATGATACTGCTAATAGAGCAATACAAAACGCAGATATAAAAACACCCCGTAGCGTTAAACTACAGGGTGTTTATTTTGTATACGCAGTACTAACGCTTAAGTTAACTCTTGTATTTTATTGAGCCATTAGCTTTGATTTCGTCATACCATACATTGTGATGCTGGATGGCCCAGTTTTCATCACAATAGCCAGAAACCATCGACTCCATACCACCTTCACTCAGTACCGTTGCCATCCAAATATGCACAATAGTAAATGCAATTAAAATAGCAGCACTAATGCCGTGTACGAGTAACGCTGCAATTGAGGCTTCACGTGGTAGATCAAGTGTCGGTAACACTAACATTAATCCAGAAATGCTGATAAATAGACCAAAGATAACTAAAGTCCAAAACCACATTTTCTCACCCGCATTAGCAAAACCACTATCAGGATGTTTGCCTTTGAACGGGCCAAAATTAATATAGCCACCCACCACTAAAAACCATTTTAAGTCATACATCTTAAAGGTTTGTAATGGCATCCATTTGATGATGCATATAAGCCAAGACACAATAAAAATAGGCCCTGACCAATCATGAACAAATTTGCTAACAGCAATAATACTTGCCCATAAACCATCACCCACATAAGGGGCAATAAAATGGCGTCCAAGCATAATAAATATGCCCGTTAACATTAAGGTTAAACAAGAAATTGCCATAACCCAATGTAACTTAATGTCGGCCTTGGTCCAACGTTCTAACATCTTGCCAGAAAAACCATGAGCTAGTTTTGCCGGGCCATTAACCAAGTAAAAGAATAAAAACGCACCAAATACACCAAACACAGCAACCACGATTGCCGGTTTGATATATACATTACGAATTTCTTTGCCTTCATTACCCGCTTTATTGATTAACACATTAGCTTCTATTGCTTTGTCAGTACTGTAACCTGACTCACCGGCCTTCACAGCTCGCCAAAGATCGGCATCACTGGTACTAGCTGCTTGTTGCTTGCTAGATTGATCATCCGCAGCATAGGCTGTCGGCATAATCAAGCCGATACCAATGATCAGCGCTAACAAAGCAAACATCATCCGCAGTGATTTGTTTAACGATGTGTTTAACATTGTCACTCCTCATTGGGCTGCAAAACTCGCAGCCCATACTTTGGGTTTAGATCATCTCACCTGTTTTTGGGTTGTAACCCCAAATAACATTTGGATTACCACGCTGTGCCATACGCTGACGATAAATGTCAGATACCACACCAGCATCACCCGCAAGAAGTGCTTTAGTTGCACACAGTTCAGCACACATAGGTAGCTTGCCTTCAGCAATACGGTTTGCACCGTACTTTTGACGCTCTGCATCAGAATGTGCTTCTTCTGGGCCACCAGCACAGAAGGTACACTTATCCATTTTCCCGCGACTTCCAAAAGCAGTCTTTTTAGGGAACTGTGGTGCGCCAAATGGACAAGCATAGAAGCAGTAGCCACAACCGATACAAGTATCTTTGTCATGAAGCACAATGCCATCTTCAGTACGGTAGAAACAATCTGCCGGACAAACTGCCATACAAGGTGCATCAGTACAGTGCATACATGCGACTGAAATAGATGCCTCACCAGGCTGACCATCTTTAATTGTCACCACTCGGCGACGTTGAATACCCCACTCTAAAGCAGAGTCGTTTTCGTTCTTACATGCTGTGACGCAACCGTTACACTCGATGCAGCGTTTGGTGTCACACAAAAATTTCATGACTGCCATAATGGCTTATCTCCTCATCAAGTTAGGCTTTGCTGATCTGACACAAAGAGGCTTTCGTCTCTTGCATCTGAGTCACAACATCATAACCGTAGGTCAATACTGTGTTTGCTGATTCACCCACCACATAAGGCACTGTGCCTTCTGGATAGTTCTTCGCCAAACTTTCACCTTCAAACACACCCGCAAAGTGGTAAGGCATAAAACACTCACCAGCAATAACACGTGGTGTCACCATTGCTTTTACGGTAATTTTTGCGCCTTCAGGACTATGTACAAACACATTATCACCATCACGAATACCGCGATCAGCTGCATCAGCAGGGTTCATTTCGATGAACATTTCTTGCTGTAATTCAGCAAGCCATGGGTTTGAACGTGTTTCTTCACCGCCACCTTCATATTCAACCAAACGACCAGAAGTTAATGCTAATGGATGGTCCTTAGCAAAATCTTTGTCTTGGATTGATTTATACAAAGTAGGAAGACGCGCAACCATACGGTCATCATAAGTTGGGTACTTAGATACTAAGTCACGACGAGGTGTGTATAGTGGCTCACGATGTAATGGAATATCATCAGGGAAGTTCCATACAATACAACGCGCTTTTGCGTTACCGTAAGGGATACAACCATGCTTGATAGCCACACGTTGAATACCACCAGAAATATCTGTCTTCCAGTTTTTGCCTTCAGCATGCACTTTCTCTTCAGCGGTTAAATCGTCCCACCAGCCAAGTTGTTTCAGCATGTCAGCAGTAAACTCTGGGTAACCATCTTTGATTTCGCTTCCCTTAGAGAAAGAACCTTCAGCAAGAATGTTATTACCATTATGTTCAACACCATAACGAGCACGGAAGTTACCACCACCGTCTTTCACTTCACGACCAGTACGGTAAAGAATTTGAGTACCAGGGTGTTTCATCTCTGGAGTACCCCAACATGGCCAAGGTAAACCATAGGTTTCACCTTTAGCTGGGCCACCAGGCGCTTCAAGCGAATCAACATCGAAAGTACCCCAGTTTTGTTGGTGCATTTTCAAACGTTCTGGGCTTTGGCCTGTGTAACCAATCGTCCACATACCTTTGTTAAATTCACGGGTAATGTCTTCAACATTTGGCTCGTCGTTATTGACTGCTATGTGCTTACATAATTGATCAGCAACGCCCCACTTTTTAGCCAATTTATACATGATCACGTGATCAGGTAATGACTCAAATAATGGTTCAATAACTTGGTCACGCCACTGAAGTGAGCGGTTTGACGCTGACACCGAACCGTAGGTTTCAAACTGAGTTGCCGCAGGTAACAGATAAACACCATCTGTACGTTGATGCATTACACCCGCCATCGTTGGGAATGGATCCACAACCACAACGGTATCCATTTTGTTCAATGCTTCACGCACTTCACGACCACGAGTTTCAGTGTTAACCGATTGTCCCCAGAAGAACGCTAAACGAATATTGTCTTTTTGCGCAATCTTGGTTTTATCTTCTAACACGCCATCATGCCAACGCGAACAAGGAATACCTGCAGAGGTCTGTGGTGACTGACCTAAATATTCACCTTGGTCAAAACGCTGCTTGATCCAGCTTGGTTCTAGATCCCACACATTAGCCCAGTGATCCCATGCACCAGAAGTTAAACCGTAATAGCCTGGTAAGTTATCAAATAACAAGCCAAAGTCAGTCGCGCCCTGTACGTTATCATGACCACGGAAAATGTTGGTTCCGCCACCTTCAACGCCCATATTGCCGAGTGCTAACTGTAAAATACAGTATGCACGAGTATTGGCATTACCTACGTGATGCTGAGTACCACCCATACACCAAACGATGGTGCCTGGCTTAGTTTCCGCCATCATTTTAGCAACGCGGTACATTTGTGCTTTCGGCACACCGACAACATGTTCCACTTCTTCAGGGGTATACTTTTTCACTTCTTCTTGAATACGTTCCATGCCGTATACACGCTGCGAGATGAAGCTTTCATCTTGCCAACCGTTTTCAAAGATGTGCCATAACAAACCATAAATAAATGGAATATCAGTACCAGGACGAATATGAACATACTCATCAGACTTAGCTGCTGTACGAGTAAAACGAGGATCGACAACAATGATTTTTGCGCCACGCTCTTTACCAATTAAAATGTGCTGCATCGCAACAGGATGAGCTTCACATGGGTTAGAGCCGATAAACATCATGCATTTTGAGTTGCGGATATCGTTAAACGAGTTAGTTTGCGCACCGTAGCCCCAAGTGTTTGCAACACCGGCTACCGTGGTAGAGTGACAAATACGAGCTGAGTGGTCGACGTTATTCGTGCCCCACATCGCTGCAAATTTGCGATAAAGATAAGCTTGCTCGTTTGAAAATTTCGCACTACCCATGAAGTAGATAGAATCTGGACCTGACTCACCACGAATATCGAGGGCTTTTTGGCCAACTTCTTCAATAGCTTGATCCCAAGATAAACGCTTCCACTTTCCGCCTTCCAGCTTCATTGGGTATTTTAAACGTTTTTCACCATGACCATGCTCACGTAGTGCAGCACCTTTGGCACAATGTCCACCTTGGTTAAATGGATGGTCGAACGCTGGTTCTTGTCCAGTCCACACACCATTTTGTACTTCAGCGTAAATACCACAACCCACAGAACAGTGAGAACAAATGGTACGCTTAACTTCAGTTGGCGCGTTATGAGGTACATCTTTGGCTTCTGCTTTACGCATCATGCCTGCACCTAACATAGACGCTGCTGCAATTCCGCCTGTCGCCAAACTGGCAGACTTGAGGAACTGACGGCGGTTTAGGCCTAGACCTGGCTTTTCAGCCTTGGCGACCGTATCAGATTTACGGGTTAATCGCATTTCACCCTCTCCTATTGGTTATTTACTTAACGAAGCATAGTAATTACGAATATGCTCTGTTTCACGATAGTTATTGCTCGACGTTTCAGTCGTTGCTTTGGGGGATGCCGCTAATGCAGGGGCACTCACACTTGCAACAGCACCAGCCGCACTACCTAAAGCCAAGGCTTTAAGCATTTGACGGCGACCCATGTCGGAAGCTTGCTTCTTCATAGTTTCTCCTTCTTTTTATCTATAAAAGATAAGGTTTAATGCCTTAGTGATTTAAGGCATTTATGATTAAACAGTGACATAGACTAAGTATAGCCATATGCCACCAGATCATTAGTTTATTTGCACCGCTTGGTTTTCAGCCGGTTCAAGCTCTTCACTGCCGGGGCAGTTAACCGGAATATCTAAACTAAGCTGCTCAAATTCATTCGCTTCAGCAGTAAAAAATGCCTGCGCTAATTGCGCCACTGGTAAATAAAACACTGCGCTTGGTGCTTTGGCCAAGCTTTCACAAAAACGGTTTATCCAAGAACCAATATGACGCTGATAAAATGCCAGTTGACGATAACCAGGCGCTTCTAAAATCAATATCGCCATGATTTCACATAAAGCAGCCACATGATCTTCAGGTTCTTTAACGTTTTCTTCTCGCTCAAAGCCGAGTTGCATTAAGTCATTACGTAAAAGCGCCAGCGGCTTATCCATCAATGAACCTGTCATAAACCAACTACCATAAGGCAATATTTCACCACGGCCTACGCCTAAGAAAATAGTAAAATACTCGTTTTCCAAGCTTTCAACATCGCTAGTAGCAGCTGCGTTTTTTAAAGCAATCCATGCTTGGCTCATTGGGTTACTCTCATCGGCTTCAACGTCTAAATTTGCTAAAAACTGTAATAACTCTTGATTCGGATGACGACGTAACAATGCCGCCAAAAGCTGATAAATATCGGCTCTTAATTGATCGTTTTCGCTGATTTCTCTTGTTGTTTCGGTCATAGCGGATCTCTTATCGCAATTGCTTTTCTGGATCTTGAAGAATGTCTTCAAACATATCTTTTACGCGGCAGTCACCGCACATTTTCAAGCGTTCAATATTGGCACTAAAGGCGCTGTGAGCACCCACCATATCAACCATTTTGCGTACCATAGATTGGGTAGCAAAAGCGCTGCCACACCGAATACATTCAAACGGTGCCTCTTCTTTTAGGGTGCTGGTGGCTTGACGACTTTGCTGGTCAAAATTTATTTGTGGAACAAGACTAATGACTTTTTCAGGGCATGAGCTTTCACATAAACCACATTGCACGCAATCTTGCTCAACAAATTTAAGTGCTGGAGTTTCACCGCCATCCTTTAAAGCCTGAGTTGGACAAGTTGAGACACATGACATACATAAAGTACATTTTTCAACATCCACTTTAACCTGACCGTAAGGCACATTAGCAATGGCAACTGCAGAAGAAATAGCACCCGCTTGGCTGTTTAAATGATCAATCGCTTGGTAAAGAATATTGCGTTTTGGGTTAGTGGCCGTGGCAATCTCAAGCTTAATAGGCACAATCATTGGCCAAGTAACACTGATAGCAAGAGGCTGATCTAAATTATCTAAATCCGCTGCAGTAATAACACGTAAACGCTGTGGTTGGCCCATTTCATCTAAAATACGATTTGCCAGTGATAGCTCACCCTGCAGCATTTGAGTTAAGGTTGGTGCTATTGCATCGGTATTTAAAATAAGTACTTCACGTGCACCATGAGCCAATGCCGCTAACCAGTGATCAATACTGGCAACGGTTATTTCTTCCATTGCTACCGGTAATACATCTCCTGGTAAATCATCAGTGACAAGTTCACTACCTAACATGTTGTCATGAAATAATATCACGGGTGCGACTTGGGCCTCTGCACGATAGCGACTAATGAGTTTTTCAAGATAACTATGCAGTGATTTTGGTGTTGGTAAGTCGTAGCTAATCGCACCTGTAGGGCATAAATTAGTACAACTACCTGCGCCGTGACAAAGGTAAGGATCGATTTCAATTTTTTGTTCAATGCTGCTAATGGCATCGGCGGGGCAGAAATTTAAACAGCGGTTACAACCATTAACACCATTGCGATTATGAGCACAAATGTCACTGGTGACTTTGACATAGCGCGGCTTGTCAAACTCACCAATTAACTCTGGAATTTGCTCTAAAGCATCGGCGAGCTTAGCCGCATCTTGACCAACATAGAAATAACCTGCTGGGAGCATTTCAAGATTAATACAAGGAGAAGAGCTTAAATCAAGAATGATATCGAAGTGGGCTTGACGAATTGCCACTTTACTTAGCTCAGCAACGCCGCCAGCATCGGCATCAACACTGACTTGGAATTGACCTAAAAAGCCTTTAATACCCTTTAATTTGTTATAAAAGCTCTCAACACCTTCTGCGGCGCTCATCACTTTTTCGAGATGGGATTCATCTTGGCTAGTAATTGATTCATTGGCCAAAATAACCCGGCTGGCCATACTATCAAGTTGGTCAGCAGCAAGACGGGCCAAGTCTTCTGGGCCAATAACTAAGACATGGCCTTTTGTGGTATAGCTGACTGTTGGCGGGATCAAATTCTGCAGAATTTGGGTACTCGCCATCACTTGTTGCCGAGCTTGCTTTAGCTCTGGCTGGGATTGTCTCATACTCATTGCGTTCCTAAGCGTTTATGTTTTGGCGGTCTATGCCGCCTGCAATAATTCGCGTTTTAGATTTACAGCGATAAATTAATAACAAAATCAGCTAACTGGTACCGAGTTAGGGGTAACAACATGAGGTGATTGCTCATCATGCAACTCGCTCATTTCAGTTAACGTTTTGTCTACTTCGACTTTATTAGTGGCGTCTATGTCACCACTGCCCACTTCATCAGCCGGTTGCAGTTCATCTGACTGTTCGGCTAAGGCAGATTGTGAAGCTTCATCGATTTCTTCACTTGACGCTTCATCTACTAATTCGTCTGATTTTTCTTGTTTTTCAATTACATGTTTAAATACTTTCTTCGCCAACTCGGCTGAGACTTCAGCTGATAACTTTGGCTGATTTGAATAATCTAAAGCGTATTCTAATAATCCATCAATATGGTTATATTGAGGTTGCTTCCATAGCGCACGTAATGCAGCGGTTTTTGCTGCAGGGTCAACGTTTGCGCCCATGAAACTTGCAAAACTACCACCAATTTCGATTGACTCTGGATCAGGTAAATCTTCAGCAGTAAGTACTTTAGGCTCAGCCTCAGGTAATGCATCATGGATCACATTGGCATTATCTGAATTAGAAAGGTCCTTTTTATTATCAGCAACTGACTCCGGCAAACTTGCAGCCAGCTCACTTTGCTCAGCCTCTTTAGCAACCTCTTCCCGACGTTGCGTCCAACGGCTTAAAAAACCACTCATTACCTAACCTCTTTATGCATATGATTAGTACTTGGGCCTTCATTTTTGCGGCGATTAACATGCTTACGACGATGAGCGCTAATTTCAACTTCACCATGACGAGTAATGAACGCCTCAATCCAACATGCAATCGCTTTTGGCATTAAGGTATTTAACACAGGCGTATCAGATTCTAAGCAACCGGCACCGACATTTTGGTCAGCTGAAATCATCGCTGGAACCCATGTTCCATCAACTAATTCATCACAAACGATATACAGCATGGCATTGTCCATATCGACATTAATCCGATAACTGGCACGCTCATCTCGATGCAATTCAAGTAAAACAAGTTTAGCCCCTTCAGGAGCCGGCTGAGTCGCTGGAACCATTTGATCAAGTTCCCAGCAGTGTGATGACCAGCGACCAACTTGCTTGGTCACTTTTTTTAATGACACGTACATGGGCCAAACACTTTCGGTATGTTGCATGTATTCACTTACCTTTTAATACTTGATGACTTTTTATGCAATTACGATTAAGCCTTATTGCATCCGTCGTTTCTGCAATAAAGTAGAGCAATTTTAATGCCAACATATTAACGAATAGATTTATGAGCCAGATCGCAAAAGCAACTCAACATCGGGACATTTTGTCCAAGCTGTAATTTAAAATAGGACAGAAATACACGTTTGGATAAGTTGGTAATACAAAACTTGCGCTAGATCACGCAATATCAAACATATCCATGTCCAAAACATAAAAGTTGATATTCTTGGATGAATTCGCTTTTATAGCTGGTTGCTTTGATTTTGCTTTTACAAATCAAAACGGCCACAAAACTCACAAGGTAAACCTTGCTTATGACCCACAGTTCAGCGCAACCCAATACACAGATAAAATTTGTGAGAACTCAAGCAGAAGTCCCATTGACCTTACCCGTTATCGCCTATAACGAGCAAGGTGAAGCGCTTGATAAGTTTGTTGCCTGTGAGCGCCCTTTAACGGTGTATTTAAATTGGCAACCCATTGTGACCTTGATGACCTTAGGTGCAAAACCTGAGTCATTAACCTTAGGTTATTTGAAAAATCAGGGCTTTGTTACTGACATCACGCTACTTGAATCAGTAATTGTTGATTGGGAGGTTAATTCAGCTGCAGTGATCACCAAAGAAATTACTGACGATATAGCCGAGAAGATGTCTGAAAAAACAGTCACCTCTGGTTGTGGACAAGGCACTGTTTATGGCAGCTTTTTGCAAGGCTTAGATGAAATTCAGTTGCCCACTCCTTCACTGAAGCAGTCGGTTATCTACAGCCTACTTAAAAATATTAATGCTTATAATGATACTTATAAAAATGCAGGTGCGGTTCATGGATGTGGCATTTGTCAAAATGATCAAATACTTGCATTTGTGGAAGATGTAGGACGTCATAACGCAGTCGATACTTTAGCCGGTGATATGTGGATGGAGCAGCAGTCTGGTGGAGATAAAATTTTCTACACGACTGGGCGGTTAACCTCTGAGATGGTGATAAAAGTCGCCAAAATGGGCATTCCGGTATTACTGTCTCGTAGTGGGGTCACGCAAATGGGCTTAGAGCTTGCTCAACAGCTCGGAATAACCTTGATTGCTCGAGCTAAAGGGCGACATTTTTTAGTTTACCACGGTGTTGAAAACATCGAATTTGATGCTAAATAGACACTTTTTTAAGGTTCAAATGTTATGGGCGAGATTTCGTCCATAGCTCTCGCTGTGGTGGCGCTAAAAAGCTCCACGCTAACACTCTAGTTTGCTTATTACCTTGACTCATTTGTATTGTTTCAATCGTTTGCGCCCCCAAATGCGTCAATAATTGATAACAAGGTTTGACGTTTTCAGCTTTTGACACCAAAGAGCTAAACCATAACACTTGATGCTTAAACGAAGCACTTTCGGTGATCATATTGATTAAAAATTGCTTCTCGCCACCTTCACACCAAAGTTCCGCTTTTTGACCACCAAAATTTAATTGAGTTTTATGTTGGGCAATATCGCTCTGCGGCAGCCTTTTGGCTCTATTCGCCGTTAAATTCGCCACCTTACGCTGACTTCCAGCCATGGCGTCAGCTAATGACTGATGAAAAGGAGGATTACACAAAGTGATATCAAAACGATCATCAGCTTGAATAATGCCATTAAATATCGCCTTAGGGTTAGCCTGCTGAATTAAGGTTAACTTAGCGGCAATCTTGGCATTATGCTGGCGTATTTTTTCTACATTTTGTAAAGAGACAGGATCAATATCTGAGGCTGTAAAACGCCAGCCGTAACATTGAATGCCTAATAGTGGATAAATGCCATTTGCACCGGTCCCAATATCGAGCGCGTGAATACGCCCCCTTTTGGTACCTTACCTTTATGAGCTAATAAATCGGCGATGTAATGTATATAATCCACACGCCCTGGAATAGGTGGGCATAAAAAACCCTCAGGAATATCCCAAGCCTCAATGTGATAATCGGCTTTTAATAACGCTGCATTTAATGCTTTGACTGCATTGGGATCGGCAAAATCTATAGATAAATTACCGTAAGGAGTAGGCCTTACAAACTGGGACAATTTGGGCAATACCGCAGTTAGTTTATCAAAGTCATAACCTTGATTATGTGCATTACGAGGATGTAATGCTTTTACTGTCATGGCATGTTTGGCAGGACGCTTGCCCTGCTCAGGAGATTTTTTACGCATGAAATTAACGATTAATCGTAAAGATATTTGGTAAACAATAGATTAACCACAAGTGGCTTGCCGGTCTCAGCTTCAAGTAAACGATTGATCACTTCATAACATTCACGGCGAACTTCTTCCCTACCAGATAGCGATTTAATTTTATCTTCCGCTTGGTTCCCTAATATTTCAACAATGGCTGCACGCAGCAAAGGATCATGCTTTTCTATGCTAACAAGGTCACTCGGGTTCTTCACCATTAGCTCAACACTAATGCGCACAAAACCTAATTTTTTTCGGTTAGAAATATAGTTAGTGACAATTTCTGGCTCAAAACCATAATAGGCATATTCTTCTAATGCGCCATCATCAGCACCTTGAGCATTAAATGCCGCTAACAGCAGAAACAGGCATGCTGAAGCAATTTTTTTCATAGTGTGATGCTCTCCTTGAGTAAATTGTCTACAGTTACCCGCTTTTATGTGTCGCGCTATTCAGGGCATGGTAAACTGCTGTGGTCTAGATATATTGTAACGAGTTTTTGATGAATGTGACCAGCATTAGCTTTCCTTATGGTGAATCAATTCAATGGTTTTCACCCGAGCATACCGACAAACTGCCTAATACACCGCTTAAAGACTGGTTATTAGCCAATGGAAGTTTAACTGAAAAACTCAAAAAGCACTGCGATACTTTTACTGTCACCGTTTTAGGTGAGCACTTGCTTAACCCATTACCGGGGGAGTTTCCTACAACAGATAACAATAATCACCCCATTTGGGTAAGAGAAGTGTTACTGAGTTTAGACAATATTCCTTGGGTATTTGCGCGTACATTAATCCCGCAAGATTTACTCCACAACCCACAACATAATTTTAGCCATTTAGGCAATCGTCCTTTGGGAGAACTGCTTTTTACCAGCGATAATATTGTGCCAGGGAGAATTGAAGTCGCCGAGTTTGAAACCTGCAGCCGTCTGGCCCAATTGGCCACCAGCCTTTCACAAACGGTAAATGACACCTTGTGGGGCCGACGCAGATATTTTCATATTGGCAACTCACAATTAATTGTCAGTGAAATTTTTTTACCTGCGGCGGTTCAGCAAATATATCAAGCTCACTCAAAATAGCGATATGGCATTAAGCTATTCGAGTGAGCCTCAAGGTTATATTCATGCGACAGAATTCATGTAACTTGATATGCCATCTAATAGCATTTGTACCGATATCATCACCAACACCATGCCCATCAGCCGCTCAACCGCAGTAAGGCCTTTTTCACCAAGCACTCGAGTAAACACTTTATAAAACATTAAGATTATCGCACTCAGTCCCCAAGCTGAGACAAGAGCGATAGTCCAATCAGTCATTCTGTTGCTATCAGTATGAGCCAATAGAATCAGCGCGGCCAACACAGAAGGCCCAGCCATCAATGGAATCGCCATCGGCACAATAAAAGGCTCCTCACCTGCCGCTAAGCCAACAACGCCACCAGGTTGAGGGAAAATCATTCTGATGGCGATTAAAAATAAAATTATCCCACCCGCTATGCTCACCGACTCAGAACGAAGATTTAAAAAATTAAGAATGGCCTCACCTGCAAATAAAAATAGCAACATAATGACTAAAGCAATCAGCAGTTCACGGATCAAAACTTTGCGTCGCTTTTTGGGATCAATATGACGAAGAATAGATGCAAAAATAGGTAAGTTACCTAATGGGTCCATAATCAAAAACAACATAACAGCAGCAGAAAAAATATCCATTATTTACAATCTATTTTAAGGTGAATAACAATAACCCATATTGTATACCTAAATGATAATAAGAGTTTAGCTAGATTAGCCCGATAATTTCTTGTTGAGATAAATTAGTTTTTCTAAGGCTAATTTATTTTCAACAGTAGATGATAAAATTACACTTTGAAATGGGCTTGAATAGCTACAAGCTGATACATAAATGATATACTTCAGTGTTTTTGTCGATTTTATTCTGTGGATCACATGCTCTATCTTGTCGCTAGTTGTATCGCCCTACTGTTTGGGCCTTTGTTTTATCGCTACTTTTCGTCAGGTAGCGGATTGCAAAAAGGCTTAGATGGCTTTATTTTCGTCTCATTAGGCGGGCTAGTGCTCATCCATATTTTGCCAGAACTCCTTGAACATGGTGGATTTGTTACCTTATTGTTTGTGGTGTTGGGTCTTTGGGGGCCAACTGCGAGTGAGAAAGTTTTTCATCGCTATTCCGAAATTACCCACAATATTACCCTTGGCTTAGGCATACTGGGTTTATTGTTACATACCATTACCGATGGCGGCGCCATGGTATTAGCACAACAACAAGATAATTCCCCATTATTAGCCCTTGGGGTTATTTTGCATCGATTACCGGTAGGATTAGCAATATGGTGGCTACTAAAGCCGCAAGTTGGTACGCGTTGGTCAAGCATTGTTTTAGTGGCAATGATGGCATTAACGGCTGTTGGCTATTTTGCTGGCGAACAATTGATCCACCAACTCAGCATTGAAAACACTGTTTACTTACAAGCCTTTGTAACCGGTTCAATATTACATGTGGTATTGCACCAGCCCCATGGTGATCATACACCCGACAAACAAGACAAATATCAATACCAAGCAGGTATTGGTAGCTTATTGGGCCTTGGTTTACTCGCGCTATTGTTACTAATGGATAGCGGTGAACATGCCCACGCTCATCATGGCCACGATCATGGTGTCGAGCAATTTGTTAGCTGGCTATTAACTATTTCACCCGTGCTGCTGCTTAGTTATTTATTTGCCACTATTCGATTTAAGTTTGGACTGCAACCACAGCATAACCAACTAGCATCTAGATGGTTACAGCGCTTAGCAGGCCCTGAATCACTGATTATCACTTTAGCATTATTAGGACCCTGGTTTGCTTTGTATCAGGTGGTTGGCCTAACCATAATTGGTGGCCTATTAACTTGGTGTAAAATTCCACTGACCGATCCACATCATCATGTACCAGTATCAGCATGGCGCTTTGGCTTTGCCCATTTAGTAGACCGAAGCGCCCCATGGATTATACTCAGCTTGGTATTAGCCAACCTGATTGGTCACCCGTCTGTTCCACTTGAAAATCCTGCACTGCAAGTCTTTATCTTGCTATTAGTGTTTATTCCAATGCGCTTTTGTAATTTAGGCGCGGCAGTATTAGCATTGGCGTTATTTTACAGTGGTTGGAATCAGGTAGCCGTTGCTTTTAGCTTATTAGCTGCACCCGTGATCAATATTGCTCAGCTTAAATTGATGAAGTGGAAACAAGGATTAATGTTAGGCGGTGTGCTATTAGGAGCATTTATTTTTGCAGACTTAGTCGATTTAACGTCTAGCTTTGTACTAAGGTTACCTGAGTCTATCAACATATTTGCGTTAGGAATTGTATGCTTATTGTTTGGCGCAAGTTTACTGCGTCTTGGCCCGCGTAAATTTTTAAGCAAGATGATGAGCCAGTTTAAGTCTGAACACAGCCACGATCATGGGCATTCTCATAACCACAATAATCATAACAAGAACCAAAGTCATGCTCATAACCATTCAGGTAGCGTTCACAAACCACACAAGTAGCCATATTAGGGTCTGCGGCTTACCAAAATTGGTGAGTGGCAGCTATTTTATTGATAGCGGACTACTCAAGGATTAGTTATGTGTATCTTGTTTTTTGCCATAGACAGCCATCCTGAATATCCGCTGATCATTTGTGCGAATCGAGATGAATTCCACCATCGCGCTACTCAGCCCGCTCATATTTGGCCTAACACTCCCAATATTATTGCTGGTAAAGATTTACAAGCAGGCGGCACTTGGTTAGGGGTTAATCAAGCGGGAGAGTTTGCCGGCATCACCAATTTGCGCACAAAGACGCAAGATGATGGGGTCCGATCTCGAGGAGAATTGGTGATCAGCGCATTAACTTCGTCAATAACTCCTCAATGGCTAGAAACCCACGCTCACAATTACAATCCGTTTAATCTGGTTTTTGAACATCAAGAGCGTTTGCACTGTTTTAGTAGCCGCCATTTAACCACTCAAGAGCTCAAACCAGGATTTCATGCTATTTGCAATGGTGATTTAGATGATGTGTGGCCAAAAATGGCTCAAGGACAATTAGCCCTACAAACATATCTTAGTCATAATGAACACATTAATATCGGTGATTTGAAAAACCTAATGCTAGACACAACTCAAGCTGAGGATCACTTGTTACCTCAAACGGGTGTTGAGTTGGAATGGGAGCGCCATTTATCATCAATTTTTATTAAACATCCTCAATATGGTACCCGTTCAACCAGTATTATTTTGAAAGACAATCAGGGTAACATCGACTTCTATGAAACCCGTTTTGATGGAAAAAGCCGCAACTTAGGTCAGCAACATTTTCAATTTAAAAGCGAAAAGTCATAAGTACTTGCGTCAAAGATCTAAAAATTGCAAAGACTGTCACGTTCAAATATCAATTTTACAACCTAGATCAAGGTTATTTAACGCTTAACTCTGCATAATTCGTCTATTGCTAATTTACCTTCGGAGTACATGTCTTGAAGCAACCAACACAGATTAGTTGGGATCAGTCGATGATCGAGAAATACAATTACAGCGGTCCTCGTTATACGTCTTATCCGACTGCACTCGAATTCGACGACACGTTTACCGAGCAGAACTTATTAACCTCGATTGAAAACAGTCAATCAGACAAGCTTTCGCTTTATGTCCACATTCCATTTTGTGCCAAGCTTTGCTATTACTGCGGCTGCAATAAAATTATTACTCGCCATGCACATAAAGCCGATCAATATATTGAGTATTTAGCCGCTGAAATTGTAAAGCGTGCCCCTTTATTTAAAAACTATACTGTCACTCAAATGCATTGGGGCGGCGGTACGCCAACCTTCTTAAACCCCGAGCAAATTTTAAAGCTAACCAGCTTAATTAAATCACACTTTAACTTTGCTGAAGTGGGTGAGTTTTCAATTGAAGTTGATCCACGAGAAATTGAGCTAACCATGCTTGATACCCTTAAAGAAGCTGGCTTTAACCGTATCTCTATTGGTGTACAAGATTTCAATAAAGATGTGCAAGTGGCGGTTAATCGTGAGCAAGATGAGCAATTCATTTTTGACTTAATGGCAAAAGCTAAGGCGCTGGGTTTTGTTTCAACAAACGTCGATTTAATTTACGGGTTACCACTACAAACACCCGAAACCTTTGCAAAAACCATTGCGCGTATTATTGAGTTATCACCAGATCGTTTATCGGTATTTAACTATGCTCATTTACCATCACGCTTTGCAGCTCAACGCAAAATTAAAGATGTCGATATGCCATCGCCACAACAAAAGCTCGATATGCTGCATCAAACCATTGAATCATTAACCAATGCTGGCTATCAGTTTATTGGTATGGATCACTTTGCTAAGCCTGATGACGAGCTCGCAAGATTACAACGTGAAGGCAAATTACATCGTAACTTCCAAGGTTATACCACCCAAGAAGAGTGTGATTTATTAGGTTTGGGCGTTTCTTCAATCAGTCAAATTGGCGATTGTTATGCGCAAAACCAAAAAGACTTACGTCCATACTATGAAGCGATTGATGCACAAGGTCATGCACTATGGAAGGGTTGTAGCTTAAATCACGATGATGAAATTCGCCGCGTGGTCATTAAGCAGATCATCTGTCACTTTGATTTAGATATGGCAAAAATCGAGCAGAAATTTAATATCGTATTTGAAGATTACTTTGCTGAAGACCTAAAACTGCTACAAACCTTTGTTGATGATAAATTAGTTGATATTACAGATCGTCGTATAACAGTCAGCCCTACGGGTCATCTGTTAATTCGTAATATCTGTATGTGTTTTGATGTCTACTACCGTCAAAAAGCACGCCAACAACAATTCTCGCGAGTGATCTAACAACACCAGAGTTAAGGTTTTAACCTTAAACTAGGCTTCAAAAAAACCGCTGATAGTCAGCGGTTTTTTATTTTTCCGGTTTAGCTATAACTTTGAAGCGTATAATGCCTTACGCTCAGAGTCGGATATAAATGCCATATCAACCCCATTACGCTGCACTTGCGCCAGTTGCTCATCCGTCAACCCCAGCTCAGATTTAGCAATTCGATATTCATGGTTGATATCAATATTACTCACACCTGGGTCATCAGTATTTAAGCCTATCAACACCCCTGCGTCCAAAAAGGTGCTGAATGGATGAACGCCATAATCGGCAACTGTAGAAGTATGTAAATTACTGGTTGGGCAAGACTCAATCCCAATCCCATGTTTAACCAAATATTCCATCAGTTTAGGATCGCTTATCGCATTAACACCATGGCCAATTCGGGTTGCACCAAGTACCTTGATAGCCTGCCACATACTTTCTGGACCATCTGCTTCACCAGCATGAGCGGTAATTTGCAAGCCAGCATCACGAACACGTTTGAAGTGTTCTGTAAATAAATCCCCAGGGAATCCACGCTCGTCACCAGCCAAGTCTACCCCAACCAGTGCATCACGGTGAGCGAGTAGACCTTCCAGCTCTAAACGACACTTGTCTTGCCCAAATGAACGCGACATAATTCCGATAAGATTTATCTTAACTGCATGTTCTTTTACACCAGCCTTTACGCCGTCTATGACAGCTTCAACAACTCCTTCGATTGGCAAGTTATGATTCATCGCCATATAATATGGACTAAAACGTAACTCCGCATAATCTAAACCAGACAATTTAGCATCGACCACATTTTCATATGCAACGCGCTTAACGGCGTCTAAATCAGCTAATACAGCGACCATCCAATCAAGCTTTTTTAAAAAAGCGATCAGATCAGTTTCCTTACCTTGAATTTGAACAAAAGGCGCTAAGGTCTCAATACTATCAGCAGGTAAGGTTATACCGTGCTGCAGACCAAGCTCCCAAATCGTTTTAACACGCACATTACCATCCAAATGGCGATGTAAATCAACTAATGGTATCGACGGATTAATCATTTCTGACCCCTATTAATTTTTATCGCTAAATGTGTTTTCTATTTTATGGACACTTAGCTTGGCAAAGTCTAACACGTCATCCCAAAAAGTAACCTATCTATCAACTTATTTGCATCAGCATAACAATTATTAAGCTCAATATACTGGTAGCTTACTCATTCAATTGTTATGTTGTTGAGTACTCATATAAACTTATGCTTTATTGTCGATTTAAGGAGCTCCCATGCGTAAGCTTATTCTGCCAGCATTAATTGTGCTTTCTGTTACTGGATGTAAAATGACAACAGGCTCAAAAGCTTATTATTACTTGGGGATACCAGTAAAGCCACTGTTGCTAAAACTGATAATGCTAAAAGCGAACCAATCAAAAAAACTGATTTACAATCAATTATTGATGCAAGTTGGGCCCTTAACCTTGAATATTCGCCTGAACTTGCTGCAAGCTTAGGGGACAAACAAGCTGCAGGAAAACTTGCCGACCTTTCGCCACAATCTTTAGCTGAGCAAAATCAAAAAACACTGCAACTGTTGGATGCGTTGACGCTGTTAGATAAAAGTCACTTATCTAAGGCTGATGTGATTAACGCCCAAATTTTGCAAGATCAGCTACAAAATCAAGTCGATATGTATCGATTCAAACAACACTACATTCCTATCACTGCCGAAAGTGGCTTCCACGCTTATATTGAAAGCATGTCACAGGTACCATTTAATTCAATTGAAGACTATCAAAATTACATCGCAAAATTAGGCGCTTTACCCACTTACTTTGCTCAGCAAACCTTCTGGTTACAACAAGGCTTAACGGAAGGAATAACGCCCGCTAAAGTCACCTTAAATGGATTTGAAGACAGCATCAGCGCATTTATTGTTCCAGTTGAAGACAGCGGCTATTTTGCGCCCTTCAAACAATATCCTCCACATTTTAGCGATGAGCAAAAACAACAACTGACCACGCAAGGTAAAAAGCTAGTGGCAGAAAAAGTGTTGCCGACATATCAGCAGTTCTTCGACTTTATGACTCAAGAATATATCCCAAACGCCCGAGAACAAATTGCAGCCTCAGCATTACCTGATGGACTAGCTTTTTATCAAAACCGAGTTGAGTACTACACTACGCTCCCCATGACCATTGATCAGGTTCATCAACTTGGTTTAAAAGAAGTGGCAAGAATTAAACAAGAAATGCTTACAGTTATTGCCGATGTAGGTTTTAAAGGTAGCTTTGCCGATTTTCTGTATTTTTTACGAACTGACTCGCAGTTTTATCCACAGACAGCTGAAGAGTTATTAAAAGAGGCTTCATACATCGCTAAAAAAGCTGATGCTATGCTGCCAAAATACTTTGGTAAACTGCCACGCACACCTTATGGTATCGCCCCTGTTCCTGCTGAAATCGCCCCTAAATATACTACTGGACGTTACGCGGGCTCTAACAGAGATGACCAACCCGGCTATTACTGGGTAAATACTTACGCCTTAGATAAACGTCCGCTTTATGAACTAGAAGCCTTAACACTTCACGAAGCAGTACCAGGACATCACCTACAAATATCCTTGAATAAAGAACTTGATAACCTACCTAACTTCCGACGTTATAGTTATATATCCGCATTTGGCGAAGGCTGGGGATTGTACGCTGAGTACTTGGGATTAGAAGCAGGCTTTTACCAAGACCCATACAGCAACTTTGGTAGACTAACCTATGAGATGTGGCGCGCCGCAAGATTAGTAGTTGATACCGGAATGCATGCAAAAGGTTGGTCACGCAAACAGGCGGTTGACTTTATGGCCAACAACACAGCGCTATCAATGCATAATGTTAACACTGAAATAGATCGCTATATATCATGGCCTGGACAAGCACTATCTTATAAAGTTGGTGAGTTAACCATTAAGCGTTTGCGTGCAAAAGCTGAAAAACAACTTGGTGCCAAATTTGATATTCGAGAGTTCCACGATGCCATCCTTGAAAATGGCTCTGTTCCAATGGCAATCCTCGAACAAATGATTGATGCTTATATAGAAAAAAAGCTAAGCTAACAACATCTTGAAATAAAGGCTTCTGAACATTTGAAGCCTTTAGTCATAAACACTGAAACAGAAATAAAACCTCATATGATTTATAAAAAGTTTTCGTCCGAAAAGAAGCTCGCCACCACCGAACAACAACGCTTTTGGGAAAACGTATCACATTGTAGTTTTACCGCTGATGATGGCACTAACATCGCTTATTGCCAAATTCTACAGCCAGATAACCAACAAGCCATTGTTATCAGCAATGGCAGAATTGAATCATATATAAAATATCAGGAATTAATCTTCGACTTATTTCACCAAGGTTACAGTGTTTTTGCTATCGATCATCGTGGCCAAGGTTTATCTGATAGATTAACAACAAATCCACATCAAGGTCATGTTGGGCAGTTTCAAGATTACGTTGATGATTTTAAACTGTTTATTGATAATAAAGTATTACCAACAAAGCATACTTCTTATTCACTACTCGCACACTCGATGGGCGGCGCTATTGCAGCCCATTATTTACATCAAAATCAAAATGTTTTTGACTGTGCAGTGTTGTGCGCCCCAATGTTTGGCATCTGTTTGCCTTTTAACACTAAAGTAATCCTGTGGTTAGCAACCAAATTGGATAAAACACAAGCTATTGATGGCTCCAACTTAGTCAATACCAACTATGTGCTAGGAGGGACTAATTATCAGTCTGAGCCATTTATTAGTAATCATTTAACCCATAGTAAACAAAGATATGAACATTTTCGCGAGCTTTATCGAAAACAACCTCAACTCCAACTTGGTTCACCAACAAATCGTTGGTTGATTGAATCAATTACAGCTGCCGAACAGAGTATTTCATTCGCTAAAGAGTCACAAATGCCAATACTCATCCTACAAGCCAGTGGCGATGAAATTGTCCGTAATCAAGCACAAGACAAAGCATTAAGCGCTCACTGTCATAAGGTGGTTATTGAGGGGGCTTCACACGAAATACTGTTTGAGCTAGATAAGTTACGCAATAAAGCGTTAAGCCATACGATGAACTTTATTAAACAACATTCAAAGTCAGATGTGATTTAATCAGTGATATTAAGTCGTCTTCGACTAACGGGCGACAGAATAGATAACCTTGGAAACCATCACATTTGGCCTGAATAAGTTTATTAAGCTGTAATTTTGTTTCAACTTGTTTAGCAATCACATTGTAATTTAGCCTTGATGCCAACTGCACTAAAGCACATAAAACGGTTTGTGCTTCGGTCGTCATATTATCCTCATCAATATAACTTGCCACCAACTTAACTTGCGAAAAATAGATCCCTTGCAGTTGATAAAAAGCACAAGAACCAGAGCCAAAATTGTCTAACGCCACCTTGATACCATGAGCCTGAAGATTGGCGATTTTAGCTTTTGTTTCTAAAGGATTGACGACAAATATATCTTCATTTAATTCAAACTGTAGCTTACTTGTATTCACTTTACTACTTTGAATTCTATTCATAACAATGCTGACAAAGTGATCCTGATGAAAATGCCTAGAAGATATGTTCATCGACATTATCGGCGGCTCAATTCCTAACGACTGGAATTTATTAAGCAATATGCAAACTCGTTCTAGGATCCATAATTCAATTTCGAAAATGAAATCAGATAATTCAGCTGCTGCAATAAATTTACGTGGACTGATAAAGCCATATTGTTCATGGTGCCAACGTGGCAACACTTCAACACTGGCCACATTACCATCAGGATCAACCACAGGTTGAAATACTAAATGAAGCTGCTGCTGTTCAAGAGCAATTTTTAATTCATGGTTTAATTTAAACGGTTGAACTTGCTCTTGATCTAATTTGTGCTGGTATATAGCACAGCCATTTGAACGCGCTTCTTTCGCATGCTCTAAGGCATTATCGGCACGGGCAAGTAACGTTTGCGGCTCAAGTGATTCAACGCCATCACAAGTGACCACACCAACTCTTGCAGATATCGATAAGTTTTGATCGGCAATAGCAAAACTACGGCTAATTAGTTGCCTAACCTCACTAGCTAACGCTAATGCTCGCTTATTGGCTTGACTCACCTCCGCACCTAAGTTTTTAGCTAGCAATATAAATTCATCTGAGCCAAGACGAGCGACAAAACCTGACGATGAAAATGCACCCGATAAGCGAGCGGCAATTTGCATTAATAATCGGTCACCTAATTGATGCCCTAGCGCATCATTGATCACTTTAAAGTTATCAAGGTTGAGCAGCAAAACTGCTGAAAATTGATTTACCTTCCGGCTATGTACTTGAAGATCATAAAGTGAATCGGTTAAGGCCTCACGATTAATGAGATCGGTCAAGCCAGCTGGTTTCTGCGATTCAACATCTATCCGCTGGTTTTTTACATCACCAGACACATCAGTTATTGTACCAATAACGCGAAGTGGTTTACCGACCTCAGTCCATTCGACAATTTTCCCTCTATCAAGAACCCAAATATACTTACCGTCTTTATGCCTTAAACGATGGACGCTTTCATATTCATTACTCTTGCCATCAATATATTGTTGTAAAGTATCAAGCACTTGATCTTTATCTTCTCGATGAAGACGTGACTCCCAGACAGAATAATCACTATCAAGTTCATACGATTGATACCCCAACATTTCTTTCCAGCGATCTGAGACATAAACATCTCCGGTAGCAATGTTCCAATCCCAAATACCATTACGAGAGCCTTCAACAGAGAATAACCAACGCTGCTCAGCATCATTCAGACGCTTCTGATTACGCTTTAAACGGCCTCGAACATGGTTTAGGTAATCTTTTAAATCGACCAGCTCTGAAGATAAACAGGGAAAATCACCATCGAAACTATCTGACTCGATATCTTTTGCGGCTTGGGATAATCTTGCCAGAGGCCAAATCCACAACCAATAAATCCAAACGCAAAAGATCGTTAATATAATTGCACCGACTCCCCAAACTTGAATAAAACGAGATGTCAAATTATCCGAGGCCGTAGCTATCAACTCTGAAATATCGTATTCAATATAGATAACCTCAATCGACTGAGCGAAGTTAAAACGATTATTATCAATAATAGGGTAATAACCTTGAATAGATAATCTATCAAAGTTAACAATTAACATCGGTTTATTGGATTGAATAACACTCTTATGGATCGACTGAGAATATCCTTCTAATACATTATTAGCATCACTCTCACGCCATATAATATGATTAGCAAACTTTATCACGCTCATCTTATCAACAATCACGTAAACCATCATATTCATGTCTGTTGAAATTAAAGCGACTTCTTGGTCAATCAGATTAAAATCTTGTTTCTGAACTGCGGAATCCACAACATGACGCATTCTGAATAGATCTTTTTTTAGCTGCTCAGTTTGTGATTTGGCTAATTGCTGTTTTAGATCCGCGTGCTCATAATAATACCCTCCCATAACCATCGCTAAATAGAGAGAGAAAAGACACAAAGGAACGACAAGCGTAAGTGAGATATTTCGCAGCTTGAACAAAATAGATCCAAAATAAAAAAACTGCTATATGCTAGCGGTAAAAGATGACGTAAGTAAAGGAATAGTTAATTGCTATCAATCCTGTAACAGACATGGCAATAGTCTTGGTATTCGTCACAAGCACCAGCTGACCTTAGTAACCATGGTAAATGTAACCTTGATAAATTCTTGCTGCTTTGAAAATTGCTATTACCGATTCCCAGTTTATGAATGACCAATTATTTTTAAATATTAAGCATATTGAGGCTAACAATAGTTGCATAAACTCATTATCTGCTGTGTTATTTTAAAATAGTGATTAAATAGATACTGATACGAAAAAAGCCCAAGCATTTCTGCTAGGGCTTATCATAATGCTGGCTGAGCAGACGGGACTCGAATATGCCTTCGGTACGCGTGACAGGCCGCTTGTTATGTAAAAGAGCCTAACCAACTGAACTGCCCCTTCGATGATTTTTAGAAACAAAAAAGCCTCGTCATTTCTGACGAGGCTTCTATGTAAGTGGCGGAGCGGACGGGACTCGAACCCGCGACCCCCGGCGTGACAGGCCGGTATTCTAACCAACTGAACTACCGCTCCACAAAATTGGCGCCTGGAAATGACCTACTCTCACATGGGGAGACCCCACACTACCATCGGCGATACTGTGTTTCACTTCTGAGTTCGGAATGGGATCAGGTGGGACCACAGCTCTATGGTTTCCAGACAAATTTGTCTATTTAACGCCTTGGCATCAAATAATAATTCGGAAAGCTAATGCATGCTCTATTTCAAACACGCTGTCTTGAGTTATCACTGCTTAAGTGCTCTATCCTAATACTAAGTATCAGTACGACCTCCAAGGAAGGAGGAAGTGCTTTAAACGTCTGGAACGTTTTAAGTAAAACCCATCTGGGTTGTATGGTTAAGCCTCACGAGTCATTAGTACATGTTAGCTCAACGCCTCACAACGCTTACACACCATGCCTATCAACGTCCTAGTCTCGAACGGCTCTTTAGAGGTCTTAAAGACCTAGGGATGACTCATCTTAGGGCTCGCTTCCCGCTTAGATGCTTTCAGCGGTTATCGATTCCGAACGTAGCTACCGGGCAATGCTATTGGCATAACAACCCGAACACCAGCGGTTCGTCCACTCCGGTCCTCTCGTACTAGGAGCAGCTCCCTTCAATCATCCAACGCCCACGGCAGATAGGGACCGAACTGTCTCACGACGTTCTGAACCCAGCTCGCGTACCACTTTAAATGGCGAACAGCCATACCCTTGGGACCGACTTCAGCCCCAGGATGTGATGAGCCGACATCGAGGTGCCAAACACCGCCGTCGATATGAACTCTTGGGCGGTATCAGCCTGTTATCCCCGGAGTACCTTTTATCCGTTGAGCGATGGCCCTTCCATTCAGAACCACCGGATCACTATGACCTACTTTCGTACCTGCTCGACGTGTATGTCTCGCAGTTAAGCTGGCTTATGCCATTGCACTAACCGTACGATGTCCGACCGTACTTAGCCAACCTTCGTGCTCCTCCGTTACTCTTTGGGAGGAGACCGCCCCAGTCAAACTACCCACCAGGCACTGTCCTCAACCCCGATTAGGGGCCAGAGTTAGAACATCAACACTACAAGGGTGGTATTTCAAGGACGACTCCACACAAACTAGCGTTCATGCTTCAAAGTCTCCCACCTATCCTACACATGTAGGGTCAATGTTCAGTGCCAAGCTATAGTAAAGGTTCACGGGGTCTTTCCGTCTAGCCGCGGGTATACGGCATCTTCACCGCAATTTCAACTTCACTGAGTCTCGGCTGGAGACAGCGTGGCCATCATTACGCCATTCGTGCAGGTCGGAACTTACCCGACAAGGAATTTCGCTACCTTAGGACCGTTATAGTTACGGCCGCCGTTTACCGGGGCTTCGATCATGAGCTTCTCTTGCGATAACCCAATCAATTAACCTTCCGGCACCGGGCAGGCGTCACACCGTATACGTCATCTTGCGATTTTGCACAGTGCTGTGTTTTTGATAAACAGTTGCAGCCACCTGGTATCTGCGACTCCCAGCAGCTTAGAGAGCAAGTCTCATCACCACCAGGAGCGTACCTTCTCCCGAAGTTACGGTACCATTTTGCCTAGTTCCTTCAGCCGAGTTCTCTCAAGCGCCTTGGTATTCTCTACCCGACCACCTGTGTCGGTTTGGGGTACGATTCCCGCTAACCTGAAGCTTAGAAGATTTTCCTGGAAGCATGGCATCAACTACTTCATCACCTTAGTGACTCGTCATCAGCTCTCAGCGTTATGTGTTCCCGGATTTGCCTAAGAACACCGCCTACTACCTTAAACGCGGACTACCAACGCCGCGCTAGCCTAGCCTTCTCCGTCTCTCCATCGCAGTTAGCGGAAGTACAGAAATATTAATCTGTTTCCCATCGATTACGCCTTTCGGCCTCACCTTAGGGGTCGACTCACCCTGCCCCGATTAACGTTGGACAGGAACCCTTGGTCTTTCGGCGAGGGAGTTTTTCACTCCCTTTATCGTTACTCATGTCAGCATTCGCACTTCTGATACCTCCAGCGTGGGTTACCCCTTCACCTTCAACGGCTTACAGAACGCTCCTCTACCGCTTGCACCTAAGTGCAAACCCGTAGCTTCGGTGTATTGCTTAGCCCCGTTACATCTTCCGCGCAGGCCGACTCGACTAGTGAGCTATTACGCTTTCTTTAAATGATGGCTGCTTCTAAGCCAACATCCTAGCTGTCTAAGCCTTCCCACATCGTTTCCCACTTAGCAATAACTTTGGGACCTTAGCTGACGGTCTGGGTTGTTTCCCTTTTGACGACGGACGTTAGCACCCGCCGTCTGTCTCCCGAGTAGTACTCATTGGTATTCGGAGTTTGCAAAGGGTTGGTAAGTCGGGATGACCCCTAGCCTTAACAGTGCTCTACCCCCAATGGTATTCGCTCGAGGCGCTACCTAAATAGCTTTCGAGGAGAACCAGATATCTCCCGGTTTGATTGGCCTTTCACCCCCAGCCACAAGTCATCCGCTCATTTTTCAACATAAGTCGGTTCGGTCCTCCAGTTGATGTTACTCAACCTTCAACCTGCCCATGGCTAGATCACCGGGTTTCGGGTCTACGCCTTGCAACTAAACGCGCAGTTAACACTCGGTTTCCCTACGGCTCCGCTATTCGCTTAACCTCGCTACAAAACGTAAGTCGCTGACCCATTATACAAAAGGTACGCAGTCACGGTCTCAAGAACCGCTCCCACTGCTTGTACGTATACGGTTTCAGGTTCTATTTCACTCCCCTCACAGGGGTTCTTTTCGCCTTTCCCTCACGGTACTGGTTCACTATCGGTCAGTCAGGAGTATTTAGCCTTGGAGGATGGTCCCCCCATATTCAAACAGGATATCACGTGTCCCGCCTTACTCGTTTTCATCAATGGTTAGTTTTCGTGTACGGGGCTATCACCCTGTGCCGCTGTGCTTTCCAACACATTCCACTAACACCCCACTGACTTAAGGGCTAATCCCCGTTCGCTCGCCGCTACTAGGGGAATCTCGGTTGATTTCTTTTCCTCCGGGTACTTAGATGTTTCAGTTCCCCGGGTTTGCCTCCTACAGCTATGTATTCACTGCAGGATAGTTGCTTATGCAACTGGGTTTCCCCATTCGGACATCGTTAGCTCAAATGCTTGTTACTAGCTCGCCAACGCTTTTCGCAAGTTACTACGTCCTTCATCGCCTCTGACTGCCAAGGCATCCACCGTATACGCTTAGTCACTTAACCATACAACCCAAATGAGTTTCACTTGAGCTGTATTGCAACTAGCTGGTTTTTACTTTGATAATTCATGCACTTTCGCACACGAAATCGCCTTAGTTTTAGAATATTCAAGACACTTAAACAGTGTTTTGAGAACTCAATGTTTAATACTTATCGTATTAAACGATTTGTAAGTAATTACATGACAGACTCATGCAATTAAATACTATCAGCTTTCCAAATTGTTAAAGAACAATGCATACCGGCTCGCGGCGCATTTCACTCTACTTCCGAAGAAGTTAACAAGTAATCTGTGTGAACACTCAGCAAATATTGAGTTAGTCGTATAGGTAAGGAGGTGATCCAGCCCCAGGTTCCCCTAGGGCTACCTTGTTACGACTTCACCCCAGTCATGAACCACAAAGTGGTGAGCGTTCTCCCGAAGGTTAAACTACCCACTTCTTTTGCAGCCCACTCCCATGGTGTGACGGGCGGTGTGTACAAGGCCCGGGAACGTATTCACCGTAGCATTCTGATCTACGATTACTAGCGATTCCGACTTCATGGAGTCGAGTTGCAGACTCCAATCCGGACTACGACGAGCTTTGTGAGATTAGCTCCACCTCGCGGCTTTGCAACCCTCTGTACTCGCCATTGTAGCACGTGTGTAGCCCTACTCGTAAGGGCCATGATGACTTGACGTCGTCCCCACCTTCCTCCGGTTTATCACCGGCAGTCTCCCTAAAGTTCCCACCATTACGTGCTGGCAAATAAGGATAGGGGTTGCGCTCGTTGCGGGACTTAACCCAACATTTCACAACACGAGCTGACGACAGCCATGCAGCACCTGTCTCAGAGTTCCCGAAGGCACCAATCCATCTCTGGAAAGTTCTCTGGATGTCAAGAGTAGGTAAGGTTCTTCGCGTTGCATCGAATTAAACCACATGCTCCACCGCTTGTGCGGGCCCCCGTCAATTCATTTGAGTTTTAACCTTGCGGCCGTACTCCCCAGGCGGTCTACTTAATGCGTTAGCTTGAGAGCCCAGTGTTCAAGACACCAAACTCCGAGTAGACATCGTTTACGGCGTGGACTACCAGGGTATCTAATCCTGTTTGCTCCCCACGCTTTCGTGCATGAGCGTCAGTCTTTGTCCAGGGGGCCGCCTTCGCCACCGGTATTCCTTCAGATCTCTACGCATTTCACCGCTACACCTGAAATTCTACCCCCCTCTACAAGACTCTAGTTACTCAGTTCCAAATGCAATTCCCAGGTTGAGCCCGGGGCTTTCACATCTGGCTTAAATAACCGCCTGCGCACGCTTTACGCCCAGTAATTCCGATTAACGCTCGGACCCTCCGTATTACCGCGGCTGCTGGCACGGAGTTAGCCGGTCCTTCTTCTGTAGGTAACGTCACAGCTAACAAGTATTAATTGCTAACCTTTCCTCCCTACTGAAAGTGCTTTACAACCCGAAGGCCTTCTTCACACACGCGGCATGGCTGCATCAGGCTTTCGCCCATTGTGCAATATTCCCCACTGCTGCCTCCCGTAGGAGTCTGGGCCGTGTCTCAGTCCCAGTGTGGCTGATCATCCTCTCAGAACAGCTAGGGATCGTCGCCTTGGTGAGCCATTACCTCACCAACTAGCTAATCCCACCTAGGTTCATCCAATCGCGGAAGGCCCGAAGGTCCCCTCCTTTCCCCCGTAGGGCGTATGCGGTATTAGCAGTCGTTTCCAACTGTTATCCCCCTCGACTGGGCAGATCCCTAGGCATTACTCACCCGTCCGCCGCTCGCCGGCAAAGATAGCAAGCTATCTTCCCGCTGCCGCTCGACTTGCATGTGTTAGGCCTGCCGCCAGCGTTCAATCTGAGCCATGATCAAACTCTTCAATTAAAGTTTTTTGAGACTAAGTCTCGGCTCAATGAATTCTGATTGCTTTATCAACCGAAGTTAACAAAGTCTTTTGTACATATTGCTATGAACATTCATCATTCTCATTTAAGAGAGAAGACATTGAGTTTAAATTTTTGATTGCTTCCTAAGAAGCAATTTCGAATAACTCAATACCCGTGAATGTCCACACAGATTTCTTGTTTAGTTTGTTAAAGAGCGTTACTAATGCCGAAAGAATTAACCTTCGCTTAGCGGCCGTTGACGCTAGGTCGTTGGCTTGGGCTGCGTATTTTACGCTTTCCCGTGTTGGCGTCAAGTGTTTTTTCAAACTTTCTTTTCGCCTTAATTTGATTGCTTATTTGCCAATCAAATCAGGCTGGCTCGGTGTTGGCTATTGCTGTCTGCCGTGTCAGTGGATGCGCATTATAGGCAGATAAGATTTTAGCGCAAGGGCTTTTTTGAAGTTTTTTATTACTTTTAGCTTGTTTGTTGATAAAACGACCTGACCAGTCAGTTTTTAAGCATTATACTGTTATAAACCGCTATTTTTAAGGAAATGTATGTCTTCAAATTTAAGATCTTACCAAGGAACTCATCCGCAATTAGCTAATAATGTTTATGTGGACAATAGTGCAGTATTAGTTGGCGACATCTCACTTGATCACGATGCAAGTATTTGGCCGTTAGTTGCAGCTAGGGGAGATGTGAACATTGTTCGTATTGGTAAGCGCAGTAATGTGCAAGATGGCAGTGTTTTGCATGTAACCAGAAAATCCGAATCTAAACCCGAGGGCCATCCATTAATTATTGGTGATGATGTGACTATTGGTCATAAAGCAATGCTTCATGGCTGTAAGGTCGGTAACCGTGTATTGATAGGCATGGGGGCTATTATTCTTGATGGCGCCATCATTGAAGATGACGTCATTGTTGGTGCGGGTTCTTTAGTGCCGCCGAACAAGGTATTACAAAGTGGTTATTTATATGTGGGTAGCCCTTGTAAACAAGCAAGAGAATTAACTGCTGCGGAAAAAGCCTTCTTACCAGCATCTGCTGATAATTATGTTCAATTAAAAAACGAATACCTTGTTGAGTTGAATCAAGAGGCTAGCTATTAAGTCTTTTTGAGCATATCGAGATCTTACGGTAAGCACTATGCGAGAATGAATTAGTTATTCTCGCATATTTTAATCCATTATATCCGAACACTGCCATCATCTTGATAGCACTCATGATTGATAGCTTGTTCTGCCAACTCTTCAATATCAAAACGATATTCTTCATATATAGTGGCTGCATTTGTTGCATTAACCGTCTCACCAGACAAATTTGATAACATCTGAAAGTCTATGATGCATTTGATTTTCATACCTTGTAGCTGTGCAACAAAGCAGATCTCTTGAGGCTTAATATCAAATTGATCATTAAATAGAATGCCTTGATTCATAAGTTAGCTCATTTGTTGACGTAGTTTTAGCATGATTGGTTTTCCGTCTGGCATGATACCTTGCCAGAGACTAAAGCTTTTTGCCGCTTGCCCAACCAACATCCCCAAGCCATCAGCCATTTTAGCCGCACCACAATGTTGAGCCCACTGATTAAATAAGGTGACCTGTTTGCTGTAGGTCATGTCATAGCAAGCTGTTTGTGAATTAATAATAGTACTGGGCAGTTCGATAAGTTGACCCGCTAGCCCGGCCGATGTGGAGTTGATCACAATATCAAATGGCATATTAAGCTGTTCGATGTCAATCGCGGATACATTGCCATAGTCGGCAAATAGTTTGGCTAAGTGTTGAGCCTTACTAAAAGTTCGATTACATATTACTAATTCTTTTACACCAGATTGTAAGATTGGCAGAATGCAGCCTCTTGCCGCACCACCTGCTCCAACCAATAATATGCGCTTGTTTAGTAAAAAACCAAAATGGTAGATAAGATCATTAACTAGGCCTACACCATCGGTGTTATCCCCCTTAATTCTGCCATCTTTATCAAAGCTTAATGTATTAACCGCACCGGCAAGTTGTGCGAGCTCACTTAGCTCATCACATAAAGCAAATGCCTGCTCTTTAAATGGTGCGGTCACATTTGCGCCTTTCCCACCTTTATCGATAAAGGCTCGCAATGTCGATTCAAATTGGTCAACCGGAGCAAGTATGGCTTGGTAGTCAATATCTCGCATGGTTTGTTTGGCAAACTCTGCGTGGATAAATGGTGATTTACTTTGTGCAATCGGGTTACCAAATACGGCATACTGCTCGGTCATTAATTTGTCTCTCTTTTATTTTGAATAAGCGCGAGGCATATCTGATTGCGTCATATAGCGATCACGTAATTTATCATGCCGACTCTTGGTCTGTTGCTCTTTACCATCAATAAACATCTTAACCACTTGGCTGCTATATTCAAATGGATCGCCACTCCAGATAACTAAGTCAGCGGTTTTACCTGGTGCAATGCGGCCAGTGTCAATTTTAAAGGTATCTGCAACATTGGAAGTAATGGCTTCAATTGCAGCCTGATAGCTCATACCATTTGCTACGGCATTACCCGCACTATAACGTAATCCATAAACATTATGGCTATCGCCCATATCGGTTAAAATCACTTTTACGCCAGCAGCAGTCAGTTTTCCCGCATTAGCAAGATGATTGTGTAGCGAATCAAAGTTGTCAGGTAAGTTGCGCATGGCATCAATCATTACCGGCACATTGGCTTTAGCTATTTCATCTGCAACCAATACCGCATCTGCACCACCAATTAATACCATGTTTAAGCCAAACTGTTGTTTGATTTTCAACATGGTAAGAATATCTATGGCTCTATCCACCGCAACCACTAATGGCTTTTTACCAGCTAATAGCTCATTAATAATTTCATCAGCTAACTCTGGCTCGGCGGCATCAGATTTATCTTTAGCGTCGGTCGATTTCGCTTGGGCTTTTTGAGCTTTTTCAAGCTTAGTAACCAACTCCTGTACATAAGCAGCACGAGAACCTTCACTGTTTGCGCCTAACTTAACATAAACCGCAATATTAGATTGCTTAACGCTATCCCACTCCCCCGACAAATCGACTAAAAATGCTTGCCCTGCAAACATATCTTCACCACCAGCACCGGTAACAACATTACGAGTAATTCCCCCCTTACGTGTATAAGCAATACTGCTGGCTTTGGGATTATAGGCGTAGCTCGGATCAAAGGTAATGTCGGCATTTTTATGATGCGAGTCTCGAGAGTCTGCAACTGCGCTGACTTCAACCAACCCCAGCGCATTCATTGAAGCGATAAAACCGGGTGTTACAACCCCACCTTGTGCGTCTATAACGTTATCAAAGGTTAATGCTGCTGCGTTTTCGCTTGATGTCACCGAAGTAATCATCCCATCGGTAACCACTACAACGGCATTATCAAGTACGCCCAGTTCTGTTGCGGTATAAACTTTGGCATTAGTAATGGCAAATGAATCAGCCATTGCAAAAGAGGGTAAGCAGCCTAAACATGCGGTAACGGTTAAGGCAACTAACGATTTTGTTTTTAATTTCATAGTCATCACCTTATTCCTGCCCTAGTAAAAAGTCGCTCTGCGCCTGATAACGCTCATCTTGATGGTCATACACTTTGGCACCATCAATAAACACTTGCTCTGCTTTTGCGTAAACACTAAAGGGGTTACTGCTCCAAATAACAACATCGGCATTTTTACCCACTTCTAACGACCCCGTTTTATCAGCAATACCTAAGGACTTAGCCGCATTTGAGGTGATCCAGCTAATAGCGTGTTCTTCTTTGTAATCAAAACCGTTAGCATTGGCATTATGCATAATCTTGGCGCTTTCTTGATTCAACCGCTGGATCGTTATTGCGGAATCAGAATGCACAACTGCGCAAGAGTTTTTAACGGAATCCACAATGGCGACATTTTCTAGCACCATGTCATAGGCTTCCATTTTAAAACCCCACCAATCTGGCCACATTGCTGCACAATTACCATTTTCAGCTAGCTCATCTGCAATTTTGTAAGCCTCAATAGCGTGATGGAAGGTTCCAGAGTGATAATTAAACTCTTTACCTAAATCGATCATCATCACCATTTCTTCAGCTTTATAACAATGATTATGAATTAAAATCTCACCCTCTAGCACACCTCGAAGCGTATCTTTATTTAAGTCACGCTCAGGTGGAGTAGGATTTTTACCGGCTGCATAGTCGGCATCGTATTTATCCCATGCTCGCTTATATTCAGTCGCTTCAATAAAAGCTTGCCGATAGCCAGCCATGTTACCCATACGCGTCATAGGTTGTACTTTGCGCCCACCATAAAGCATTTTAGGGTTTTCGCCACACGCCATTTTTAATCCATATGGCGCATCAGGAAACTTCATGCCCTGCATCGTTGGAGATGGAACATTTTTAAGTGTCACCCCGCGCCCACCAACTAAATTGGCTGAGCCTGGCAAGATTTGTAGCGTAGTAATACCACCCTCACGAGCACGATTAAAGCCAGGATCTTGCGGCCAAACGCTATGCTCAGCCCACACCTCAGCCGTTACCGGGCTGGTCATCTCATTGCCATCGCTATGAGACTCGGCATTAGGGCTTGGATAAACACCTAAATGTGAGTGAACATCAATAATGCCTGGGGTGATCCACTTACCCTTGGCGTCAACAACGCTGGCGCCTTCGGCAATAAGATTAAGGCCTACGGCAGTAATTTTACCATCCACCATCACCACATCGGCATTGTCAATTCGCTCACCCACGCCTGTTAATACAGTGGCATTTTTAATAATTGTTTTACTGCTTGGCAATACTTGATAGGTACTTGGATAAGGGTTTTTATTTATGGTGACTTTTGGGTCTTGGACCTCAGATTGGCCACAGCCAACCAGCGAAGCGGTAACCGCCAACATCACCAAAGATGGCATCATCTTTGTCATTATTGATCTCCTTAATTAATTGCAGACAATCTAGCAAGATAATGCTTTGAACTACACAAATTAATTAACTAATTAGTTTCAAAATATTAACCAACAATGTTTCAACTAGACGCCACTTATTGACTCGATATTTAGTTATAATCACCCCACGAAATAATTGATGATGTAATTAAAAATGAATTGGCTTAAAAAAATTTTTGGCAAGCACAGTCCAGCAGAACGCGACTATGAACAATCTAATGCCTATGATTTAATTGGTGGGGATAAAGTCATTAAAGCCATTGCCCATGAGTTTTATCAGCAAATGCAGCAACGACCAGAAACGCAGTCGTTATTGAGTATTCATAAAGCCCCCATCGCGCAATCAGAGCAAAAGCTATATGAATTTTTAAGCGGCTGGCTTGGTGGCCCTCAATTATACTCGAAAAAATATGGCCACCCAGCACTACGAGCAAGACATATGCCTTTTGCGATAGATGAGTCTATGCGAGATCAATGGTTGATATGCATGCAAGCAGCGGTTGATAAATGTATAAAAAAGCCTGAACATCGCCAGGCGATTATTCAGGCCATTTCTACATTAGCGGATCACATGCGCAATCAATAATACTAACGAGCTAATTTAAGCCAATCTTGAGGTTTGAGATAGTGGTCATATAACTCAGCCTCAGGTGTACCTTCTTCGGGAGTAAAGCCATATTCCCAACGAACAAGAGGTGGCATTGACATCAAAATTGACTCAGTTCGACCGCCAGTTTGTAACCCAAACAAGGTGCCACGATCATAAACTAAGTTAAACTCCACATAGCGCCCGCGACGGTAAAGTTGGAATTGACGCTGTTCATCTTGGTATTCCAAATCTTTATTACGTTCAACAATCGGTTGATATGCTTCAATAAAGCCATTAGCCACTGCTTGCATAAAAGCAAAGCTTTGTTCAAAACCTGGCTCGTTGAGATCATCAAAAAATAAGCCACCAACGCCACGAGTTTCATTCCTATGGGGTAAAAAGAAATACTCATCACACCACTTTTTATATTTAGGATAAACCTCATCGCCAAAAGGCAAACACAAATCATATGCAGTTTGATGCCAGCTCACTACATCTTGCTCAAAAGGATAATAAGGCGTTAAGTCAAAGCCGCCACCAAACCACCAAACCGGATCAGCGCCTTCTTTGCGGGCAATAAAAAACCTAACATTAGCATGAGTTGTTGGCACATAGGGGTTATTGGGATGGATCACTAACGACACCCCCATCGCTTCAAAGCTTCGTCCAGCAAGCTCAGGGCGATGAGCGGTTGCAGACGCTGGCATTGCAGCCCCCATTACATGAGAAAAATTCACTCCGGCTTGCTCAAACACATTACCTTTAGTTAGCACCATACTGGTGCCACCGCCGCCCTCTTCTCTGTTCCATGATTCAGCACTAAAAGATGATTTGCCATCAAGAGCTTCTAAGCGAGTACAAATGTGCTGCTGAAGTGCCAGTAAGAATGTTTTGACTTGATCAGCATTTGGCAGGTTTGCTGGATCTGAGCTACTTTGCATAAATTAACTTCCGTTTCTGAGAATTTGTCCGCTACGAATATCAATAATTGTTGATGGTTGGCGTTGTTCGCCTAGTTCACCTGACACTAAGCCTTGTATTTTACCGACAAAGTCAGTCAAAATATCTTGTGCATCAACAACGGGTGGTTCACCGGCTAAATTAGCGCTGGTTGATACTAACGGTTTCTGAAGTGTGTCGCAAAGTTCGCGCACAATAGGATGGGCAGAAACTCGTACTGCAATGGTATCAAAATCGCCACACAATAATTTCGATACCGAGGCTTTTACAGGCATAACAAAAGTAAATGGCCCAGGCCATTTGGCAAATGCGCTGTCTAGTTGCTCTTGGTTTAATTGAGACTCATCAATATAAGGTTGTAGTTGGCTAAAGTTACTGGCAACTAAAATTAACCCCTTTTGCCAAGGTCTTTGTTTCACATCAAGCAGCTTTTGAATCGCGCTATTGTTGTCGGGATCACATCCCAAACCAAATACCGCTTCAGTAGGGTAAGCAATTACCCCTCCTTTTGAAATAACATCAACAACCGCATTAGGCTGTAATTGCAACATGATCGATCCTTAACACTGATTTATAACGGGCGTTTATATTTACACGTCTTTTGTGGACATTCTAAACGAGAACCAGCAGCACCTTTTCGTTCAACCAAAATACCAAAACCGCAATCTGGGCAAGCTTGATTTACCGGTGGGTAATTTACGATATATTTGCATTTTGGATAAGCACTGCAAGCAAAAAAAGTTTTGCCGTAACGGCTGGTGCGTGATTCCAATTGACCTTTTTGACAATGAGGACAAGTGATAACTTCTGCATCTTGATTATGATCGTGCTTTTCTATGTGGTGACACTCAGGGTAGTGCGTACAACCAATAAAAATACCAAAACGACCAGACTTCACAGCAAGTTCATGGCCACACTCAGGGCAACTTGAACCACTAATCACCTGAGTTTCTATCGACTCATGTTGAACTAAAGGCCGAGTATAATCACAGGTTGGATAGTTATTACATCCGACAAAACTGCCGTGTTTACTGTGCTTTACTGACAGCTCACAACCGCACGTAGGACAAAGCTCAAACTCTTTTTCCAAGGCATGTTCGTGAGCTGAAAATAGTTGCTGATCAATTTTTGACATGACGTCTCTAATTCTTAATGCATTGAAGTAAAAAGACTTGCTCAGAGTATATTCGAGATAACTTAAATAACACTGAAGTTATAAGTGGCTAAACATGTTCAAGCAAGATCTAAAAAAGGAGGCTAAGCCTCCTTCTATTAAAATAAATCAGTTAGGAATGTAATCGTCCTTCGGGCTGCTCAAAGATTAAATCTTCCATTTGCTCATAGGCGGACTCATTGCCCGGCACATTAAACAGTACCATTAATACAACCCATTTGAGATCTTCTAACACTAAGGTAGGTTCATCAAGATCCATCACTCGATCAATCACCATCTCACGGGTTTCAACACTCAAGACTTGAATTTGTTCTAAAAACAATAAAAAACCACGACATTGAACGTCTAACTTAGCCATTTCCGCTTTGGTATAAATGCGGAAAGAATGTTGAGCATGATTACATAGATACGGCTTATCACTTTCTTGTAAGTCAGCTAAATGTTCAAGCCATGTCAATGCCTTGATAATATCAACTTGATGAAAGCCTGCGCGCGTCAACTCTTTAGTCAATTCATCTTCATCGACCAATAATTCTACTTCACTATGAACATAGTTCTCAAATAAATACATGAGGATATCAAACATGGCTAACTCCTCTTTAGTCTGACGTAACCACCGGGCACAACAGCGACCCACCCTTGTAACTCAAGCTCAAGCAATTGTACTAACACCAGATCTATCGGTTTCCCACTATGCTCGACAACAGCATCTACGCTCGTTGTCTCATATCCCACACTTGTTAACAGACTAGCTAACTGTGAACAAAATGGCAAATTACTCGTTTCGTTATCATCAATATGGTGGCGCAAGTGCAATTGTTCAAGGTGGTACTGCGATAAACTTGTTAACTCTTGTATTATATCGGCAGCATCTTCAACAAGTTTTGCGCCATTTTTAATTAAATCATGACAACCTTGATGATATCCCGCAACAATAGAGCCAGGCACAGCAAATACTTCGCGATTTTGCTCCATTGCTAATCTAGCTGTAATTAATGAGCCACTTTTACGTGTAGCCTCAATAACCAGCGTACCCAAAGCTAAGCCACTGACAATACGATTCCTTTTAGGGAAGTTGCCCGCTAATGGGCTGACTTGTGGCCAGTACTCACTAATGATACAGCCTTCGTCCTGTATTTGATGGTACAACTGACGATGCCTTTTAGGGTAAATAACATCAACTCCGCAACCTAACACTGCCAAGGTTTTGCCATTTTGCTCTACCACGGCTTTATGCGCGGCGCCATCAATGCCTGCAGCCATACCACTAACAATGCTAAGCCCTAGAGATGACAGTTCAGTGGCCAGCTTTGCCGTGGTATCTAAACCATGTAATGAAGTATTACGGCTACCAACAATGGCAATGGATGGGGGTAACAATGCATTTAATTGACCTTTAACGAATAAAACTAAAGGGGGATCTGAAATCTGTTGTAACAACACGGGATAAAAAGTGTCTGACAAACAAACTAAATGATGATTATCGGCTTGCTCAAGCCAACTTAGTGCGGAATCCACTTTATCATAATCAATTTTACACTGACGCAGGATGCCTGAGGACAGGGGCAAAGACTCTGGTTCAAATTCAAGTCTTTGCCTTAATTCCTCAACATCCATGTGAGTTAATAATTGTTTAACCCGGGAGGGTCCTAGCCCGGATACAGCACAAACAACTAGCCAGTCGACCAGTTTATCAGTAATTACTCACCTTTAAAGCTCAGTTCTGCTGGCGTTATCAATTTATCTTTTACTCTTACAGGACGATCACTAAACATAATTAACCCCATGCTGGTTTTATCAAAAACCTTAAATACCATTAAATTACCATGGTAGACATCAGGTACTTTATATACATTGTCATCTGAAAAATGGGCAACCATTTTATCGTAAGCAGAGCGGTCAATCGCACGAACAGGTACGCCATCATTACCAATAACTATCTCTTCGCCATCACGGTAAATTGCAAACACATGCCCAGGTTGTAAGCCTGCATCATTACCTTTATCGAGGTAAACCACCTCTAACTTGCCTGCTTCACGATTTTTATTGGCAATAGCCAGTACATTGGCAGGCTCAGGTAATTGCGCAGCCATTGGTGTAAAGAAAGCTGACATCAACGAGTCATCTTCAACGGCTATCACGGAATAACCCACTTTGGTTTCACGTAAACTGCTAAGTAACTCAACTTTAGATATATCACCATCAGCAATCACTCGGCCACTAGAGGTAAGAATTATCTCACGCCCCAGCGTTTCTCCGGTTTCAGGATGCAAGAACTCACGCCCATGTTCATATATCGCGAGCTTTTGACCATTTGGTAAATTGGCGTTAACAAAAACCACATCACCCACAATATGGTGCTTTGAAGGGCTTTCACCACTTAGCACGATTGGTTGACCATTAAGCCACTCTTGTTCAACCACGCGATTTTGTAACAAATAAGGTTGAATAAGCGCTAAATCTATCGCTGGAATTGCGCCATCTTTTGCTAAAATACGACCTTCAACACCTTTTTTAATGTGTTGTTTTTTGACGAGACGAGGCTGTCCATCAATAAAAACCAATGTCAGTCTATCGCCGGGATAAATCAGATGAGGGTTAGCTATTTGCGGGTTTACCCCCCACAATGTCGGCCAACGCCAAGGATCTTTAAGAAAATAGCCTGATATATCCCATAATGTGTCACCTTTTTTGACAATATATGTATCTGGATGTCCGGCTTTTAACGTTAAGGTATCTGCGTTTAATCCAAAGATATTCAATGAAATAAAGGCAAGTAGTAATATCCGTTTCATGGTGATGTCCATGTTATTAAGCTCTTTAATTGAGCTTTTTGCTGTTATTGAAGGTCCGTAAGGATTAAAATTATCCTATTTTCTATCGACAGTATAGCTAACAAGCTAAAATTTGTCAGACTTGTTAAGAGTTTATCTATGCCATTATTAAATGTTTTACGCTTTCCAGACGAACGATTACGCACTGTAGCCAAGCCTGTGACCGACTTCGGCCCAGCACTACAAACACAAATCGATAACATGTTAGAAACAATGTACCACGAAAAAGGTATTGGCTTAGCGGCAACCCAGGTGGATTTTCATCAGCAATTAATTGTGATGGATTTGCAAGATGACGTTGAGCGCCCAACAATTTTTATCAATCCTCAAATCGTCGCCTCTTCGGGTGATTTTGCCAATGAAGAAGGTTGTCTATCGGTACCTGGGGTTTACGCTAAAGTCGATCGTGCTGAGCACATTACTTTAAAAGCACTTGATCGAAATGGGCAAGAATTTACCGTGGAAGCTGATGAGTTGTTTGCTATTTGTATTCAGCATGAAATGGATCACCTCAAAGGTAAGCTTTTTGTGGATTACTTATCACCATTAAAGCGCCAACGTATTAAAACCAAACTTGAAAAAGAAGCACGATTAGCAGCTAAAGAGGCATAGGGATCAACTTGAAACCGTTAAATATTATTTTTGCTGGCACGCCAGACTTTGCCGCGCGTCATTTACAAGCGCTAATTAATTCTGAACACAATATCTGCGCGGTATACACCCAACCAGATAGGCCTGCTGGTCGAGGTAAAAAATTAACACCCAGCCCAGTTAAACAACTGGCGCTGGAACACGCGATCCCAGTATTGCAACCAGCTTCATTACGTAACGAAGACGCACAAGCTGAATTAGCGGCGCTAAATGCCGATATTATGGTTGTTGTCGCTTATGGACTCATTTTACCCAAAGTCGTGCTTGATACCCCAAAGCTTGGCTGCATCAATGTACATGGTTCAATCCTGCCTCGTTGGCGAGGTGCTGCACCAATTCAACGTGCGCTTTGGGCGGGCGATCAAGAAACCGGTGTCACGATAATGCAAATGGATATTGGTTTAGACACAGGTGACATGCTGCTTAAAACTTCATTAAAAATTGAAGATACTGATACATCTGCTAGTTTGTATGAAAAGCTTGCTCAGCAAGGCCCTGATGCATTAATCAAAGCCTTGGTCGGTATTGCGGATGGCTCTCTAAAAGCTGAAAAACAAGATGAAGCATTGGCTAATTATGCTGAAAAATTGTCTAAGGAAGAGGCTAAACTCGACTGGAACAAACCTGCCAAACAATTGTGGCAAGAAGTTCGCGCATTTAACCCATGGCCAGTGAGTTATTTTGAACACCAACAAAGCACAATTAAGGTTTGGCAAGTCCATTTTGACGTCACACCTGTTACAGCAAAACCTGGTACCATTTTACAGGCCGATAAAACCGGCATATCTGTTGCCACGGCTCAAGGGACATTAGTCATTGAAAACATGCAATTACCTAACAAAAAGCCACTAGCAGTAGCAGATATCTTAAATTCACGCGCTGATTGGTTCAGTGTCGGCACCCAACTAAGCCAAGAGGCTATCTAGCATGAATTTGCGCGCATTGGCCGCTAAAGCCATTTTTGATGTATTAGAAAAAGGAATGTCACTGTCAGTGGCACTACCTGAGCAACAGCAACATGCTGTAAGCAGTAAAGATAAAGCATTAATGGCTGAGATTTGTTATGGCGTGATGCGTCAACTGCCTCAATTAGACAAATGTATCAGTGATTGTCTAACAAAACCTTTTAAAGGCAAACAACGTATTTTGCATCAATTGCTATTAGTTGGTTGTTACCAGTTGTACTTTACTCGTATTCCCGCCCACGCAGCAATATCAGAAACCGCTGAAGCCTGTCGTCAATTAAGGTTTGATGGCTTAGTTAAAGTCGTTAATGGTGTGCTACGCAATATTCAGCGCAGTGAAAAACCGTTAAACACTGATTCAGATACCCTTCGCTATAACACACCTGCTTGGTTTATTAAGCGATTACAACAAGCCTATCCGAAAGATTGGCAACAGATTATCGAACAAAGCCACCAGCGTCCCCCCATGTGGCTGCGCAACAATCAGTTGTCGCAAACTCGAGATAGCTACCTTGCTCTTTTGGCAGAACAACAAATTAACGCCAAAGCAGGAAACAGCCCTAATGCTATTTTACTTGATAGCGCCAAAGATGTTGCTGCACTTCCCGGCTTTATGCAGGGCACAGCCTCAGTTCAAGATGGCGCAGCACAATGGGCAGCAACCTTGTTAGCTCCCCAAAATGGTGAGTTGATATTAGATGCTTGCGCTGCACCCGGCGGCAAAACATGCCACATCATAGAGCAAGCACCACTTGCTGAAGTCGTCGCCGTTGATTTTGATGAAAAACGCTTAGCTCGGGTGCAACAAAACCTCGACAGATTAAATTTAAAAGCGCAAGTTATTCATGGTGATGCGGCCAATATTGATGCTTGGTGGCAAGGTGCTAAATTTGATCGTATTTTGCTTGATGCCCCCTGTTCAGCGACAGGAGTTATTCGTCGTCACCCTGATATTAAATGGCTGCGTAAAAACAACGACATTGCAGAGTTAGCACAATTACAGCGACAAATATTCGATCATTGTTGGCAATGGCTAAAGCCAGGTGGAACCTTGCTTTATGCCACGTGTTCAATTTTACCCGAAGAAAATCGACAGCAAATCGAGGCCTTTTTAGCACGAACACCTGATGCGCAACTTGTGCCAATCAGTCAACAAATGAACGAGCAAGATATTGGCTGGCAAATATTGCCAGGGCAAGACAATATGGACGGTTTTTATTACGCTCGCTTAGTTAAAGCACAGTAAGGATATTGGCAGGGACATGAAGATTATTATCTTGGGCGCTGGACAAGTTGGTGGCACATTAGCTGAAAACTTAGTGGGCGAGAACAACGACATCACTCTTGTTGATAATGACCGTGCACGTTTGCGCTTATTGCAAGATAAGTTTGATTTGCGAGTTGTTGTTGGTCATGGTGCGCACCCTAGCGTACTAAAAGAGGCTGGTGCAGAAGATGCAGATATGCTTATTGCAGTAACCAATAGTGATGAATGCAATATGGCAGCTTGCCAAATTGCCTACAGCCTATTTGGCACCCCGACAAAAATTGCTCGAATCCGCTCAGAGCCATACCTAGATATTCGTGATCGACTCTTTTTTAATTCGGAAGTTAAATCCGGCGACACCAAACCACGTGGCGGATTTATTATTGATGAATTAATTGCCCCAGAACAGTTAGTGACCGCTTACATCCACAGATTAATCACCTATCCAGGTGCACTTCAAGTACTTGAGTTTGCTCAAGGTAAACTGAGTCTCGTCGCGGTTAGAGCCTATTACGGCGGTCCTTTAGTCGGTAATGCATTAGCGACGCTACGGGATCACATCCCAAATATTGATACCCGTGTTGCCGCTATTTTCCGGCAAGGCAAAGCGATTATGCCGCGCGGCACCACAATCATAGAAGCCGATGATGAAGTATTTTTTGTTGCCGATAGTCGTCATATTCGTGCGGTAATGAGCGAAATGCAGAAGCTGGATAACTCCTATCGCAACATCATGATTGCCGGCGGCGGTAATGTGGGTTACGGCCTTGCTCAGCGATTACAAAAACATCATTCAGTTAAACTAATTGAACATCGTCAAGACCGTGCTGAAATGCTGTCAGAAAAACTCGAAAATACCACAGTATTTTGTGGTGATGCCTCAGACCAAGAACTGCTAAATGAAGAGCACATTGACCAAACCGATGTATTTATTGCTGTAACCAATGACGATGAAGCAAATATTATGTCAGCGCTTTTGGCTAAACGTTTAGGTGCGAAAAAGGTTATGGTGCTAATTCAACGTGAAGCCTACGTGGATATTGTTCAAGAAGCCAACATTGATATTGCTATATCGCCACAGCAAACGACGATCTCGGCATTGCTGACCCACATTCGTCAAGGTGATATTTGTAATGTTTATTCGTTACGTCGCGGGGCGGCTGAGGCTATAGAGGCGATTGCTCATGGTGATTCAAGCACCTCAAAAGTGATCGGCAAACAAATTGGTGACATTAAATTACCACCAGGCACGACAATTGGTGCGATTGTGCGTAATGACGAAGTGTTAATGGGCCATGATAAGACGGTGATTGAACAAGGAGATCATGTGATTCTATTCCTAGTAAATAAAAAGTTTATTAGTGATGTAGAAAAACTCTTCCAACCCAGTGCATTTTTCTTCTGATCAAAATGTTAAATGTAAAGCAGCTGGTGTATGTGATAGGTTTTTTCCTCTCATTATTAACCGGTTTTATGTTGATACCTATGGTATTTGCGCTAATTTATGGCGAGGAAACCATAGGTGCTTTCATGATTTCAGCGCTGCTTACCGGTAGCATAGCCATCTTGTGTATTCAGTCTGGCAGAATGCACAATATCACTTTAAATATACGCGACATGTTTTTACTCACCAGCCTAACTTGGTTTGTAGTGAGTTTATGTGCAGCTCTGCCTTTTACTCTTTATCACGGTATTAACTATACCGATGCCTTCTTTGAGACCATGTCTGGGATAACAACCACCGGCTCAACTGTGCTATCGGGGCTAGATAAAATGGATCATAGCATCCTTATTTGGCGCTCATTATTACAATGGCTAGGTGGAATCGGATTTATTGTGATGGCAGTGGCCGTACTACCGTTTTTAAACGTCGGCGGTATGCGCTTATTTAGAACTGAGTCTTCTGACTGGAGCGACAAAACCACTCCCAGAACACAGCACATGGCGAAGAACTTATTCTTGGTTTATATCGGCCTCACTATAATGTGCGCTATTGCATATCAGCTGACGGGCATGTCATGGTTTGAAGCGATTAACCACGCAATGACCACCCTTTCAACTGGTGGTTATTCCACCTCTGATAGCTCAATGGCACACTTTTCAAATGCATCACATTGGGTTGGCGTGTTTTTTATGTTGGCAGGTGGATTACCCCTACTAATGTTTGTGCAATCCATACAGATGCGCAATGTAAAAGTTTGGAACGATCAGCAAGTTAAAGGTTTCTTAGTATTTGTTGCATTAATCTCTCTATCTATCGCCATTTGGCTTATGCTACACAAACAATTGGCGCTTATGGATGCATTACGCTTATCAAGTTTTAATGTTGTCTCGGTTGTTACCACCACAGGTTATGGACTGACTGATTATCAGTCTTGGGGGGCGCTCGCAAATATAGTATTTTTATTCTTAATGCTTGTGGGCAGCTGCTCGGGGTCAACCTCTGGCGGGATTAAAATATTCCGTTTTCAAATAGCCTTATCTATCATGCGGCAGCAAATTAAGCTGCAAATTCATCCTAGAGGCTTATTTAAAGAAACCTACAATGGTCATAAAGTTCGTGAAGATATTGTGCGTTCGCTAGTCACTTTTTTTATGTTGTTTTTTTTGGTGATTATTGGACTCTCGATTGTATTGGTATTAACCGGAGTTGACCCAGTTACTAGCTTTACCGGCGCCATTACTGCGGTAGCCAATGTTGGCCCTGGGCTTGGGCCAGTGATTGGCCCAGCGGGTAACTTCGCAAGCCTGCCTGATCTGGCTAAATGGGCATTGTGTATTGGTATGCTATTAGGCCGACTTGAAATATTAACCGTGGCGGTATTATTTCATCCTAAATTTTGGCGCTACTGATTAGCTAAACCCACTAGGTGATCAGCGTAGTGCTTAACATCTTCCCAATCGGTATAGTCAATAATAGCTTTGGGGTCTGTTGGGCCATCGGTCATTTTCATAATCAAGCGGATCATTAAACTGTCATACCAAGGCCATGATGGATAATCTACTTTACCCGCAATGATTTTCACATCTTGAGGTTTCCAAGCAGATAAAGCTAAAAACTTTTGTAAATACTTGTTGTTCTCAGGGATTCGTTTTTCTGCGTTACGCGCAACCACGTTAACACAAAAAAAGCTATTGGGTACTGAGGCAAGCTTATCTTGATAACGCTGCACAAACTCAAAAACAGATTTGTGATATGAACCATAAAGCACACAAGCACCAAAAGCGATAAGGTCATATTGGGACCAATCAATTTCTGCTTTTTTGGCATCATGAATATTCAATACATCGCACCCATTACCGGTTGCAATAATTTGTTGTGAAATTGCACGACTAATTTGCGCCGTATGGCCACCGCGGGAATAATAAAGCACTAATACTTTTGTCATGATAAGCCTTTAATTCACTAATTTACCTATTAGTTTGCCAAGATTTGGCCAAAGAATCTGATTAAATGGTCACAAATTAGAATTAGCTCATATAATTAATAGTAAGAATTGAGATCTGTGTTAGGCACGAGTATCATTCTTAGCATATTTACATACTCATCATTGAGGAAATAACCATGCAACAAGAAATCGATGTATCCTCGATGCTTTGCAACGCTGAAACAGCGGCTAAATGGCTAAAGGCCATTGCTAACCCTTATCGCTTGATGATCCTTTGTTTATTATTAGATAAAGAACTGAGTGTGACAGAGCTTAACGAAACCGTACCATTAAGCCAGTCTGCATTATCACAACATCTCGCCGTTTTACGGTCAGAAGATTTAGTTAACACCCGCAAAAGCTCACAAGTAGTTTATTACACATTGAAAAATGCTGAGGTTACCGAAGTTATCTCTATTTTGCACCGCCGCTATTGTGCTGCTTAACTGATTTAACTCATGATTAGCAAAAAGCCCGCATAGATTGCGGGCTTTAGTTTTATAGCAATGTTTAATGATAAACAGCGAAGAGTTAGTCGTTATTGCTCAGATAACCGCTTAGCAAATTCATCTACCTTGTGCCAATTGGTAAACTCAAACGTTCCAGAGGTGTCTGTTGGCCCCTTAGTTATCCACATAATGAAGCGGATCATCATCTTGTCGAAGAAACCGTATTTGGGATAATCAATTTTACCCGCAAATACAGCCAATAGCTGAGGCTGCCACGCAGAAAGTTGGAGAAACTTCTGTATATATGGATTGGTTTCAGGGGTATTTTTTTCAGGCTTACGAGCCACCACATTGACGCTAAAAAAGCTGTTCAGTTTGCTGGTGATTAACGCTTGGTTGGTGGCAATAAAATTATATAACGCCGGACGATGCTTACCATAGCGAATACTTGCTCCCATCACTATTTGCTCAGCATCTATCAACTGTTGTTGAGTCACATCTTTAATGTCTACCACTGTCACTTGATGCTTAGCATCAACTAAACGCTGCGCAATGCGCTGACATATACTGATGGTTTGCCCATCCACCGTGGAGTAAATTATTAGTGTGTTCATTAGTTTTTCCAAAATGTAGGGGTGAATAACACTAATAAGGTAAATACCTCTAAGCGCCCAAATAGCATGGCAATAACTAATACCCATTTAGCGCCATCGGTAATGCTAGCGTAGTTATTGGCTACATCACCAAGACCTGGACCTAAGTTATTTAAACTCGCAGCGGTGGCACTAAAAGCGGTGATGGCATCCATGTCCATGGCCATGAGAATAACCATACAAATCACAAACACCAATGCATAAGCGGAAAAGAAGCCCCACACCGCATCAATAATTCTATCGGGTAAGGCAGTTCCACCAATACGAATTGAGTACATAGCTTTAGGGTGAATCAAGCGTTTAAGCTCGCGTGAGCCTTGCAGCACCAATAAGATCAGACGGATCACCTTCATCCCGCCCCCCGTTGAGCCAGCACAACCACCAATAAAGCTAGAAAAGATTAACAAAATAGGTAAAAACAGTGGCCAAGAGTGGAAGCTTTCGGTACCAAAGCCTGCAGTTGTTGAAATAGAAACCACTTGGAAAAAAGCATAATCTAAGGTTTGCTCGGGCGAGTCGTAAATGCCTGATGAATATAACGTAATAAAACAAATGGCGGTCAAAACTATCTGAACCGCAATCAAGACTTTAAATTCAGCATCTTTAAAGTAGATTTTAAAATTGATGCCTCGGCGAGTAAACGCAGCAAAATGCAGACTAAAATTGACTGCCGCAATAAGTAAAAATACCGCACAGATAATATTGATAATAGGGCTATCGAAGTACCCCAAACTCGCATCATGGGTTGAAAAACCACCAATGGCAATGGTGGAGAATGAATGACAAATGGCATCAAACACATCCATGCCAGCAAAATAAAATGCAGTGGCGCAGGCAATTGTTAACATTAAATAAATATACCAAAGCGCTTTTGCTGTTTCGGCAATTCGAGGGGTCATTTTACTGTCTTTAACAGGCCCTGGCACCTCCGCTTTGTAAAGCTGCATGCCACCAATCCCTAATAGCGGTAAAATGGCTACGGCCAATACAATGATCCCCATTCCGCCCATCCATTGCAGTAAATGGCGATAAAACAGTACGGCTTTAGGCAAGGTATCAAGGCCAACAATAACAGTTGCCCCTGTCGTGGTTAATGCGGAGAAGGATTCAAAAAAGCTGTCAGTCCAAGATAAATCGGGCTGTTTTGAAAAGATAAATGGTAACGCCCCTATTGAGCCCAGAACCGTCCAAAACAGCACCACAATCAAAAAGCCTTCACGGGTGCGTAAGTCACTTTTTTGTTTGCGGTTGGGATACCAAAGTAAAAAACCCAAAAAGAGACTCACAAAAAAAGCTTGGATAAATGCCGCTCCGCCACCATCTTTATAAAACACGGCAACTAAAGCCGGTGGCAGCATGGTGATGGAGAACAGCCCCATTAGCAAACCTGTGATTCTAATAATTGTTCTGTATTGCATTAATGGCTTCTGGTTTTTTACAATTGATTAATATAAAAGGTCATTTTGGCATAAGTTAGCCATAGCTCAAACTGTAAACTTCACTTGTAAGCTTCCCTGGCTCATTGCAGCCAACTGTATATTAAACTCAGCAAGCGCAGCTTTAGCTAATTCAAAGCTTATAACGACCTGCTCAGCATAGTCTTGGGCAATGACCACCCCATCAAACTGACGCACGAGATATTCAATATCATTAACTTGATGATAGCCGCAGCTTAAGGTGATCGGGTAACGAATATATTTGGTTACTAACCCTAACTGACTTATGCCTTGCTTAATCCCCGAGGTGTAAGCGCGCACTAAACCACCCACACCAAGTTTAGTCCCACCATAATATCGCACTACAATCGCACCAATCTCGCCTATGTTGGCACCTTGTAGCGTTGCCAACATAGGCCGCCCAGCACTACCAGCAGGCTCACCATCATCACTTGAGCCAATATTCACCATGTCATCTGGCTTCCCGGCTATAAAGGCATAACAGTAATGGCTTGCACCGGGGTAGTTTTGCTTAATGTTAGTGAGCGCTAACTTTAAAGCGTTTTGATCAGCGCAATGAAATAGCGAAGTGATAAAGCGACTGTGCTTTATCTCTTCTTCAATCGCTAAATCAGCCTCGGGTATACGGTAGCTCTCACTCAAGTCCACAATCTCGGGTCATATTTTCATTTCTATCAGCATGCACAATCACGTTATCTTCGATGCGAATGCCCCCAAAAGGTCGCAACTCGTCAACAACTTGCCAATTCACAAGTTGCTTAGCCTGCGCCGACAATTCATTCAGTAATGAATCGATAAAGTAAATACCTGGTTCGATAGTTAACACCTGATTAGCAGCCAAAGTGCGCGTACAGCGTAAAAATGGGTGAGCTTCTGGTGCTGGAATATGGGTGCCACGCTCATCATGGGAATAGCCCCCCATGTCATGCACCTGCAAACCGAGCATATGCCCCAACCCATGAGGGAAAAAAGCAGAAGTCACACCGCTTTCGACCAAACCTTCGCTATCACCACGAGCAATATCGAATTCGATTAGTAGATTAGCGATTCGATCATGGGTTTGTAGGTGTAAATCGGGATACTTCACGCCAGGCTTCATCGTCTCAATAATAGCTAACTGCTGTTTATTAAGTGCGCTGATCAACTCACAAAAGCGATTTTTCTCAAAGGCATATGTCCGAGTAATGTCTGCAGCATATCCATGATAATTTGCACCAGCATCAATCAAAAATGATAATCGCTGAGCAGGACTGACATGCTCAAGAGCGGTGTAATGTAATATCGCGGCATTTTGATTTAAAGCAACGATATTGCCATAAGGTACTTCATTTTCACCTTGGCCAATTTCAGATAAATATTGTTGCTGGATCTCAAATTCGGTCGCACCATTAAAAAAGGCGTTTTTTGCAGCTTTGTGCCCTTTCACTGCAATTTGATTAGCGCGGCGTAAACAAGCTAATTCATATTGAGTTTTATCTGCTCGATGGTAATGCAAGTAATTCATCACCCCATCAGGATTACGAGAAGTAAATTCTAATACATCGGCAACATCAAGATGCTCACCTATATATGCCCAACCGCATAAATCTTGAGGTAAATGTTCAGCAACCCTATCCGCTTTAGATAAAATCTTTATGTCAAAGTGTTCTGTCCAAAAAGCCTCGGGAACATCATTTACTTTATGCCAAAAATCCACCGGACGATAAAAAACCAGTCTGGGTTTATCAATACCATTGGCAATAATCCAACAATTGGGATTATCCAATATAGGTAACCACGCCTTAAACTGCGGGTTAACTTTAAATGGGTAATTCATATCATCTAAAAATTGACGATGGGGCTGTCCAGAATGAATAACTAATCCAGCAAGATTTTCGCGTTGCGAAATTTCGGCAACCCGACGACTTAACTCGGCAATATGCGCATAATATAGGTTAGCAATCTGCTCCATGTTTTATCCCTTTTAGATGATTAGCAAACGTTAACAGTCTATCACAAAGGCAAAAAATCACCTCGGCAGATAAAAAATTAAACGGTCGTTTAAATTGGGTGTTGTATTTTGCGTAAATAAGTCGCACACTGTTGTGCAACTGGTCAAATGATGGCCGACACTGCTGTAAAACAAGCTTGATAACCACACGGTATAGATGTGGCAATCGCTTAAGCAATAAGGAAGCAAGCAATGATCTACCAAAGCCCTACCATTCAGGTTGAGTTACTAGAAGACAATATTGCCAAGCTGTGCTTTGATGCACCGGGCTCGGTTAACAAGTTCGATAGAGAAACTCTAGCCTCATTAGATGCTGCACTAGACAGCATCAAACAACATTCAGATATCAAAGCATTATTACTGACCTCTGCAAAAAGTACATTTATTGTAGGTGCTGATATCACAGAATTTTTAGATCTTTTCAAACAAGATGACGCCACGCTTCTTGCTTGGGTTAACCAAGCTAACAGCGTTTTCAATAAACTTGAAGATTTACCCTTTCCGACTGCATCAGCCATTAACGGTTTTGCACTAGGTGGTGGCTGTGAAACCATCTTGGCAACGGATTTACGTATTGCAGACACCAATGCTCGCATTGGCTTACCTGAAACCAAACTCGGATTAATTCCTGGTTTTGGTGGCACAGTTCGCTTACCTCGCGTTATCGGTGCCGATAATGCCGTAGAATGGATTACCACAGGCAAAGAACAGCGCCCAGATGACGCCTTAAAAGTCGGCGCAATTGATGCTGTTGTTGCACCTGAAAACTTACAAGCAACAGCGATTCAAATGCTAAAAGATGCCCTAGCGGGTAACTTAGATTGGCAAGCACGTCGTACGCAAAAACAATCTCCATTACAACTTGGCAAACTTGAAGCCATGATGTCATTCACCACGGCAAAAGGCATGGTTTATGCCGTTGCCGGTAAACACTATCCAGCACCAATGGCTGCAGTGAGTGTGGTTGAACAGGCTGCGACCATGGATCGCACAGGAGCACTACAAGTTGAAGCTCAAGCATTTATTAAGCTAGCTAAAACTGACGTAGCAACGGCCTTAATTGGTATTTTCTTAAATGACCAATTTGTGAAAGGCAAAGCTAAAAAAGCGGTTAAGTTAGCAAATGATGTGAACAATGCAGCGGTATTAGGTGCGGGCATTATGGGCGGTGGTATTGCATACCAAAGCGCTAGTAAAGGCACCCCAATAGTGATGAAAGACATCGCTCAACCTGCACTAGAGTTAGGTCTAAATGAAGCCGCTAAATTGCTTTCAGCTCAGGTAGCCCGCGGGCGTTCAACACCTGAAAAAATGGCAAAAGTGCTAAACAACATTACCCCATCATTAGATTACACTGCGATTAAGCATAGTGACGTAGTTGTTGAAGCCGTTGTTGAGCATCCAAAAGTAAAAGCAACGGTATTAGCAGAAGTAGAAGACTATGTGTCAAAAGATGCCATCATTGCCTCTAATACTTCAACCATTTCAATCAACCTATTAGCTAAAAGTCTTAAAAAGCCTGAGCGCTTCTGCGGTATGCACTTCTTTAATCCCGTGCATAAAATGCCATTAGTTGAAGTCATTCGTGGTGAGCACAGCTCAGAAGAAACCATCGCATCAGTAGTGGCTTACGCCAGCAAAATGGGCAAAACCCCAATCGTTGTTAATGACTGCCCAGGCTTCTTTGTTAACCGCGTATTGTTCCCATACTTTGCAGGCTTTAACGGTTTATTGGCTGACGGCGCAGACTTTGCTGCGGTAGATAAAGTCATGGAAAAACAATTTGGCTGGCCAATGGGCCCTGCTTATCTGCTTGATGTGGTTGGTTTAGATACTGGCCATCACGCACAAGCAGTAATGGCTGAAGGATTCCCTGATCGCATGGGCAAAACAGACAAAGATGCTATTGATATCATGTTTGAAAACAATCGCTTAGGACAAAAGAATACTAAAGGTTTCTATTCTTACTCTGTTGACCGCCGCGGTAAGCCGAAAAAAGATATCGACCCAACTAGCTATGAATTACTCAAAGGCACATTTGGCGAACTTAAAGCATTTGAAGCTGATGACATCATCGCACGTTGTATGATCCCAATGATCATCGAAACTGTTCGTTGTTTAGAAGAAGGTATTGTCGCTTCTCCAGCAGAAGCCGATATGGGCTTGGTGTATGGTTTAGGATTCCCTCCATTCCGCGGTGGTGTATTCCGTTATTTAGACACTATGGGCGTAGCAAACTTTGTTGCCCTAGCTGATAAATATGCGCATTTAGGTGGCTTATACCAAGTGACTGATGCAATGCGTGAACTTGCAGCCAACAACGGTAGTTACTACCAAGCCTAATTAGTGCGAAAGGAATAAAATCATGAAACAAGCTGTTATCGTAGACTGCATTCGTACCCCAATGGGCCGCTCTAAGGCTGGAGTATTTAGAAATGTGCGCGCAGAAACTCTTTCTGCAGAATTAATGAAAGGGCTACTGCTTCGTAACCCACAACTAGACCCTAACTTAATTGAAGATGTAATTTGGGGTTGTGTTCAACAAACATTAGAGCAAGGGTTTAACATTGCTCGTAATGCTTCGTTACTAGCTGGTGTACCAAAAACCGCTGGCGCAGTTACCGTCAACCGTTTATGTGGTTCATCAATGGATGCCATTCATCAAGCTGCTCGCGCGATTATGACCGGCATGGGTGACACCTTTATTGTTGGCGGTGTTGAGCACATGGGCCATGTGCCAATGAACCATGGTGTCGATTTTCACCCAGGGCTGGCAAATCGTGTCGCTAAAGCTTCAGGCATGATGGGCTTAACCGCTGAAATGCTAGGTAAACTTCACGGTATTACTCGTGAGCAACAAGATGCATTTGCTGTACGCTCACACCAACGAGCTCACGCAGCAACTGTAGAAGGCCGTTTTGCGAGAGAGATTTGGGCCATTGAAGGTCATGATGCAAATGGTGCATTAATCAAAGTGGCTCACGATGAAGTGATCCGCCCCGAAACGACCATGGAGTCACTTGCTGGGTTACGTCCAGTATTTGACCCAGCCAACGGTACTGTGACTGCAGGTACATCGTCAGCACTTTCAGATGGCGCATCTGCAATGCTCGTCATGGAAGAATCTAAAGCACGCGCTTTAGGTCTACCAATTCGCGCTCGTATTCGCTCAATGGCGGTTGCCGGTTGTGATGCTGCGATTATGGGTTACGGCCCTGTGCCAGCAACGCAAAAGGCATTGGCTCGCGCAGGCTTAACTGTTGCAGATTTAGATGTGATTGAGTTAAACGAAGCATTTGCAGCACAGTCTTTACCTTGCGTTAAAGATCTTGGCTTGCAAGATGTGGTTGACGAGAAAATCAACCTTAACGGCGGTGCGATTGCACTGGGTCATCCACTAGGCTGTTCTGGTGCACGTATTTCTACGACACTTATCAACCTAATGGAAGATAAAGATGCAACTTTAGGGTTAGCAACAATGTGTATTGGTTTAGGCCAAGGTATTGCAACGGTATTTGAGCGCGTTTAATCACTCATTATGAAGCGCGTATTCGCCAAGTAATATTGCTTTAGCTATATTTTTAAAACCGAATTATTAAATAATAATTCGGTTTTTTATTTTTCATGAAACAGCTAATGTTCCACGTGAAACCTATTTCAGAAAAATTCAAAAACAACTTTAAAACAAGTTTTGGCTGATTTAGTGAACAGATCACATTAGCTGCAGCTAAACTTGGCAAGCCATATGTTGCAGAGTAAAATTGACCAAGATTTAATTTGTAGAGTTTATTATCCTGATGTCAGAAATTTTTCAACAAGCACAACACCAACTTGATGCTCTTGGCTTACGCTGTCCAGAGCCAGTTATGATGATCCGCAAAACCGTGCGTAAAATGACAGACGGAGAAACGCTGTTAATCATTGCCGATGATCCTGCAACCACGCGAGACATTCCTAGTTTTTGTGAGTTTATGGATCACACCCTTATTGCTAGCGATACCACAAAAACGCCATACCAATATTTGATAAAAAAAGGCTTATAATGTCTGCTATCACATTACAAAGTATTGCCTACAAAACGGCAAAGCGCGGCAAGATGAACCAAGTGTTTTGTGCCAATGTCACCACTGAGCGTGGTGTTGAAAATGACATATTCGGTCGTCCCGGTAAAAGACAAGTCACGGTTTTATCACAGCAACAATGGCAAATGGCCTGTAAGCAAATTAACCTCGATTTAGATTGGCTTACTCGTAGGGCCAATTTATTAATCAACGGTTATCAATTTAGCGCTAACGATGTAGGTAAAATAATTCATATCGGTGAACATCTACAACTTCAAATAACCGGTGAAACAGACCCATGCGCGAAAATGGATCAAGCTTATGCAGGCTTAGAACATGCACTTACACCAGACTGGCGTGGCGGCGTGACTTGTCGAGTCATCAAAAGCGGCTTAATTCAAAATGGTGATATCTGCCTAATAAACTCAGTAATCTGAATCAAAAAATCTACTATTGAACTTGCGAGAACAAAGCATACGGCAAAGTTTCTCCAACAAAAACACCAAAGCACCTCACCTTTTGTCATCAATTGAAACAGAATTTTAGTGTCGTTTCACTCTCAATTATGCGATAAAGGTTGCCAAGTTTTATCTTGCTAGCGACCAAGTACTCAATAATATAAACCAATCGCTAGCATTCATTTTCCTATAACGATAAATGGATCTTGCATGCTGACACAAAAACTCACCCCTATATATACCGCGATAGCCTTATCATTAGCCATTCCAACGATGGCGATAGCAAACACAGAAGAAGCAGCCAAATGGCAAGTGAATGCGCCAGAAAATGCCCCATTACAAAAAGTCGACATCAATGTCACTGAAGGTACATGGATGAACGTCAACGTTTCTCCTGATGGCAAAACCATTGTATTTGATCTACTTGGTGATATTTATCAAATGCCGATTAGTGGCGGAGAAGCCAAACCGCTCGCTACTGGCATTGCTTGGCAAATGCAGCCGGTATACAGCCCTGACGGAAAATATATTGCCTTTACCTCTGATGAAGATGGTGGCGACAATATTTGGGTTATGAACGCTGATGGCAGCAATCCACACCCAGTCACAACTGAAACATTTCGCTTATTAAACAGTCCTGCATGGAGCCCTGATTCACAGTATCTTGTTGCTCGTAAGCACTTTACTGCAAGCCGTAGTTTAGGTGCTGGCGAAGTGTGGATGTATCACGTTGCCGGTGGCGAAGGCGTTAAATTAACTGAGCGCCCTAACGACCAAAAAGATTTAGGTGAACCAGCTTACTCACCTGATGGCCGTTATATTTACTTCAGCCAAGATGCGACCCCAGGCAAAACTTTCCATTACTCAAAGGATTCGGTCAAAGGTATTTATAAAATCAAGCGTTATGATACCCAAACTGGCGATATTGAAGTCTTAATTGAGGGTACAGGTGGCGCAATTCGACCAACACCGAGCCCTGATGGTAAAAAACTCGCATACATTAAGCGTGATGGTTTCCAATCCACCTTATACTTACTTGATCTCAAGTCGGGAGAAACCACTAAGTTATACGACAGACTCGACCGTGATATGCAAGAAACTTGGGCTATTCATGGTGTCTATCCAACCATGTCTTGGACACATGACAACGCTGAAATCGTGTTTTGGGCTAATGGTAAAATCAACAAATTAGATGTTAAATCTAAGTCTGTTAAAGACATCCCCTTTAGCGTAAAAACCCAATTAGATGTTCAACCTTCTGTGCGTTTTAGCCAAAATCTTGATCAAGACCAGTTTGATGTAAAAATGCTGCGTATGGCACAAGTCTCACCCAATGGTGAAAAGGTAGTATTTGAAGCATTAGGAAAACTGTGGATACGAGATATTAAAGATGGCAAACAAAAGCGTCTTACTCGCTTAGATGACAATATTAATGAGCTATTCCCGCAATGGTCACGTGATGGCAAAAATATCGTGTTTACCACTTGGAACGATCAAGACCAAGGCACTGTCAGTCTTATTAGTGCCCGAGGTGGAAGCACCAAAGTACTAACTGACCAACCAGGTAAATATGTAGAACCAACATTCTCACCTGATGGTGATACCATAGTGTATCGCAAGGCTAAAGGTGGTTACGTGACACCACGCACTTGGTCACAAGAACCCGGCTTATACAAAGTAGATATTAAAGGCAAAAACAACACCAAGATCTCTGCAAGCGGGCACCAGCCACAATTTGGTGCTGACAATCAGCGCGTCTTTTTCATGGATTATGATGAAAAACAGCAACTTGCCTCTATCGGGTTAAATGGATTTGAAAAGCGAACCCATTACACCAGTGAGCACGCAACAGAATTTAGAGTGTCACCAGACGGTGAACACTTAGCCTTTGCAGAGCGCTTTAGGGTGTATGTCACACCTTTTGCTAAACACGGCGAAACCATTGATATTGGCCCAAAAGCGAATAACCTACCCGTTACTCAACTAAGTAGCCGCGCTGGTGAAAGTATTAGCTGGAACAATGCTAGCAATCAACTCTACTGGACACTTGGCCCTGATTTATATCAAGCTCAAATAGATACCCAATATGCTAAAACTGATGCAGAAACTAAACCTCAAGTCACTGCAATTGGTTTCAAGCAAACAGCTGATGTTCCACGTGGAACAGTGGCATTTGTTGGCGGAAAAGTGATTACCCTAGAAAATGACCAAGTAATTGAAAACGGCGTGGTCATCGTTAAAGATAATAAGATTGTCAGTGTTGGCGATGCGACAACAGAGATCCCATCTAGTGCTGAAGTCATCGATATTAAAGGCAAATCAATTATGCCAGGATTATTTGATGCGCATGCACATGGTGGCCAAGCGGATGATGAAATCATTCCACAACAAAACTGGGCACTCTACTCTGGTTTATCTTTAGGTGTAACCTCTATTCATGATCCATCTAACGATACCACAGAGATTTTTGCCGCATCAGAACAACAAAAAGCCGGTAACATTGTAGGTCCACGGATCTTTTCCACTGGCACAATCCTGTATGGTGCTAACCTACCGGGTTACACATCCCATGTAGATTCATTGGATGATGCAAAATTCCACTTAGAGCGTTTAAAGAAAGTCGGTGCCTTCAGTGTTAAAAGCTATAACCAGCCAAGACGAAATCAACGTCAACAGGTTATTCAAGCGGCACGAGAGTTAGAAATGATGGTGGTGCCTGAAGGCGGCAGTTTATTGCAACATAACCTATCAATGATCGCCGATGGCCACACAACCGTTGAACACTCGTTGCCCGTTGCTTCCATCTACAGTGACATTAAACAGTTCTGGCAACAAACCGAAGTGTCTTACACGCCAACATTAGTTGTGGCATATGGTGGCATTTCGGGTGAGCATTACTGGTATGACAAAACCGATGTATGGGCCCACCCACGACTAAGTATGTATGTTCCATCAGACATACTTGATGCCCGTTCGATGCGTCGCACAACCGCGCCGGACGAACATTACAACCATTTCAATGTTGCTCGCGTAGCCAACGAGCTAAACGATGTCGGCGTTAAAGCTAACATTGGTGCTCATGGTCAACGTGAAGGTTTAGCGGCACATTGGGAAATGTGGATGTTTGCTCAAGGCGGCATGAGTAATATGGAAGTACTAAAAACCGCCACAATAAATCCAGCGAAAACCTTTGGCATGGACCATCAGCTTGGTTCAATTAAACCTGGTAAGTTAGCTGACTTAATTGTGATTGATGGCGACCCACTTGAGGATATTCGCACAACAGACAAAGTAGCTTACACCATGGTCAACGGTAAACTATTTGATGCAGAATCAATGAACCAACTTAATGGCGACAAGAAAAAGCGTAAAGCATTCTTTTTTGAAAACCGGTAATCGTTCACGCTCAAAGTAATCTAGATAAATAAAAGGGTGTTCCACGTGGAACACCCTTTTAATTTATAAAATAATATTATTTTTTATAGCAAAAACAATCTGTCGTGTGGTCGTTAACCATGCCGACCGCCTGCATAAAAGCATAACAAATTGTTGGGCCAACAAAATTAAAGCCTAGCTTTTTAAGGGCCTTCGACATGGCCTCTGACTCCGCGGTCTGAGCTGGTAAATCCGCTGCAGTTTGATAATGATTAACTTTAGGCTGCCCATTAACAAAACTCCACAGAAATGATGAAAAGTCGTTACCCTGTTCGGTAAACGATAAATATGCTTTTGCGTTGCGAATAATAGAATTGATTTTTAAACGATTGCGCACAATACCCGGATTTAACATCAACTGTTCAACTTTATCTTGATCGAATTGAGCGATGACTTTCGGGTCAAAATTCGCAAACAAATCTTCATAATTATGCTGCTTCTTTAAAATGGTTATCCAAGATAACCCCGCCTGCTGACCATCTAAACACAACTTAGCAAATAACTGTTGCGAGTCATAAACCGGTCGCCCCCAAACCTCATCATGATATTGTTGATATAAAGGGTCATCACTCACCCAATCACATCGATTTATTTGCATGTTTAGCGTCCATTAACAAAATCCGTAATACGATAAAAAATAACCTACATCTAGCTGGTTCTACAAGGTATAATCAATGCCATTTTCTATTAATAGCCTGACAGTAGTAGACATGACGACGAAACACGACGTAAAGACATTCCAGGGTTTCATCCTAACCCTACAAGAATACTGGGCGCAACAAGGTTGCGCAATTGTTCAACCACTGGATATGGAAGTGGGCGCGGGAACATTTCATCCGCAAACATTTTTACGTTCATTAGGCCCAGAGCCAATGAGCAGCGCCTATGTGCAACCATCGCGCCGCCCTACTGATGGCCGCTATGGTGACAACCCAAACCGCCTGCAACACTACTATCAATTCCAAGTAGTGCTAAAGCCATCGCCAGACAATATTCAAGAGTTATATTTGGGCTCATTAGAAGCATTAGGTATTGATACCCAAGTACATGATATCCGCTTTGTTGAAGACAACTGGGAATCTCCAACACTTGGCGCTTGGGGTTTAGGCTGGGAAATCTGGCTAAATGGCATGGAAGTGACGCAGTTTACCTATTTTCAACAAGTTGGTGGTTTAGAGTGTAGCCCTGTTACCGGTGAAATCACATACGGCCTTGAGCGTTTAGCCATGTACATTCAAGAAGTCGACAGTGTTTATGATCTCGTCTGGACTGACGGTCCTATGGGTCGTGTTACCTATGGCGATATTTTCCATCAAAACGAAGTTGAACAATCAACCTATAATTTTGAACACGCCAATGTAGAAGTGTTATTCAAGCAATTCGAGGATTGCGAAAAAGCATGCCAACACTTACTTGGTTTAGAAAAGCCATTACCTCTCCCTGCTTATGAACAAGTAATGAAGGCATCACATGCATTCAACTTGCTTGATGCTCGCCATGCCATTTCAGTGACAGAGCGCCAGCGTTATATTTTACGCGTTCGCACCATGGCCAAAGCCGTAGCAGAGTCATATTATCAAGCACGTGAAGCCTTAGGCTTCCCAATGTGTAAGTAGAGGTATCCGATGAATTTTGAAAACTTACTCATAGAGATTGGTACAGAAGAACTACCACCAAAATCATTACGCAATTTAGCAGAATCATTTTTAGCTAACTTTAGCGATGAATTGGCCAAAGCTGATTTACCCTATAAAGCGTCAACTTGGTATGCTGCTCCACGCCGTTTAGCCATTAGCTTTACTGAGTTAGCGTTATCGCAAGCAGATAAAGTGGTTGAAAAACGTGGTCCTGCGGTTAGCTCTGCATTTGATGCAGAAGGCAACCCCACTAAAGCTGCTATTGGCTGGGCTCGTGGAAACGGTATTAGTGTTGACCAAGCTGAACGCTTAGTGACAGATAAAGGTGAATGGCTTGTACATAACGCTAAAATTGTTGGTGTGGCCACCAGCAGTTTAATTGCCGATATGACTCAGCGCGCATTGGACAAATTGCCAATCCCAAAACCAATGCGTTGGGGAAGTAGTAAAACCCAATTTATCCGCCCAGTACACACAGTTACCATGTTACTCGGTAATGAGCTAATTGAAGGTGAAGTATTAGGCATCAAGTCTGAGCGCACGATTCGTGGTCACCGCTTTATGGGCCAAGCTAGCTTTGAACTCGATCATGCAGATAACTACATCAGCATGCTTAAAGAGCAAGGCAAAGTGATAGCTGATTACCAAGAGCGTAAAGCTTTAATTAAAGCGGATGCCGAAAAAGCAGCACAAAGCATTGGTGGTGTCGCCGATTTAGAAGATAGCTTATTAGAAGAAGTCGCATCACTTGTTGAGTGGCCAGTAGTATTAACAGCACACTTTGAAGATAAGTTTTTAAATGTACCGGCTGAAGCCTTGGTTTATACCATGAAAGGCGATCAAAAATACTTCCCTGTATTTGACGCTGCAGGCAAGCTATTACCTAACTTTATCTTTGTGTCTAACATTGTGTCTAAAGATCCACAGCAGATTATTTCGGGTAACGAAAAAGTGGTTCGCCCTCGTTTAGCCGATGCTGAATTCTTCTTTAACACCGATAAAAAGCAAACTCTTGAGTCTCGAATTGCCAGCCTAGAAACCGTTGTTTTCCAAAAACAACTTGGCACTTTAAAGCAGCGTGTTGAGCGTATTTCTGCCATGGCAGCCTTTATTGCTGCACAACTCAATGCTAATGAAGCTGATGCGAGTCGTGCCGGTTTATTGTCTAAAGCAGATTTAATGACCAATATGGTCATGGAATTTACCGACACCCAAGGCACCATGGGAATGCACTATGCTCGTCTTGATGGCGAAACAGAAGCGGTTGCGGTTGCGATTGAGCAGCAATATAAACCAAAGTTTTCTGGTGATAGCGTCCCAACTGAAGCAGTATCTTGTGCTGTAGCCTTAGCTGAAAAGCTTGATACCTTAGTGGGTATTTTTGGTATTGGCCAAGCACCTAAAGGCGCAGCGGATCCTTTCGCACTTCGCCGTGCGGCTATTGGTATTTTACGCATTATTGTCGAAAACAATCTGCCACTGGATCTCGTTGACCTTATCGCTAAAGCACAAGCATTGCATGCAGACAATCTAAGCAACGCCAATACTGCTGATGATGTTTTAGAGTTCTTAATGGCACGTTTCCGCAGTTGGTATCAAGATAAAGGCATTCAAATCGATGTTATTTTAGCGGTGCTTGCTAGACGCCCAACTCGCCCAGCAGATTTTGATAGTCGCGTAAAAGCGGTATCACACTTCCGAGCCTTAGAAGCCTCTACGGCCCTTGCTGCTGCCAATAAACGTGTATCAAACATCTTAGCAAAAGTTGAAGGTGAACTACCTGCAAATGTTAACACCAGCTTATTAGTTGAAGCTGCTGAAGTTGCACTGGCAGATAAGCTCGCCCAACTTCAACCAGAATTAGCGCCACTGTTTGCCAATGCTGACTATCAACAAGCATTAACTTTACTGGCTGACTTGCGTGAAAGTGTGGATCAGTTTTTTGAAGATGTGATGGTAATGGCTGACGATGAAGCATTAAAGAATAACCGTTTAGCGTTATTGAATAATCTTCGTGAGCAGTTTTTACATGTGGCCGATATCTCGTTGCTTCAGTAATTAAATATCGACCCTAAAAAAGCGCCCTAGGCGCTTTTTTTATACCAAAAATCAAACCTTAAAACTGCTGCAGCTTTTGGTGGATATCAAGATAACTTTGCTTGTCTAGTTCTACTTGGGCGAGCAGTTTTTCTAATACATCATCAGGTAATTTGTTCGCTTGCTGTAGCATAGAGCATTCGCTAATGATGTTCGCTCGCCAGATAATCTTAGCTATCCCACTCTTTGGTATTACATCACTGTTAGCCAACAAAGCTAAACTCTCTGAAAAAGCCAAAGGCAATTGCCAATATTTAGCTAATAAGGCACTTAATGTTAATGACTTTGTCGTCATTAACTGACTGAATAATTGCGAATTAGGTTGCTCACCCGGTTCAGCCTGACAAAAAGCATCAATTAATAATTTGAAAATAGCAATTTTACCCACATCATGTAGTAGCCCAAGAAAAAAAACACTGTCTTGCTCATCATCGGCTAATTCACTGGCCAAAAATGATACTTGCATCGAATGTCGCCAAATTTCAGCGCCAAAACGCCTGAAATAAATGGGTTTAATCTCTATCATTTCTCTGGCTAGACAACTAGCAACAAAGCGTCTTAATTGTGCTCTGCCTAGTTGTACCAAAGCCTGCTGCACACTGGTGATATCTTTATCGCTGCGTCTATATGCAGGTGAATTACACAAACTCAGTACTTCAACACTTAATAAAGGATCTTGTTGAATAAGTGCAATTAATTCTTTTATGTCTACCGATTCATCTGCCAGCTTTTTATCTAACTCAATAATTTTACCCGGCAGCTTTAATACATGTTCGGCAATGTCTTTTGGCGAGCTTAATGCGGCTTCAATTTGTGCCATCACTTGACGCTCAAGGTTATTGGCAATACCACCATTATCTTGTTGCTGTCTTGGAAATAATAAACTGTAAAACAAAGCAGACAGATCAACTTGAGAAAATGTTGTTGACGATAATTTTGCTTGGTTTATGCAGTTGTTAACTGTGTAACCTGCCGTATTTGATATAGAAATGGCTGATTTTTCATCCGGTTTAGTTATCACCATTTTTGATGAACGAACTTCACCAGTGAACTTAGCTTGTTCGTGATTAACCCGAAAATTAAACAGCTTGCGAAACAAACGTTTTATCACTGATCACTCCTAATATAAAACAGACTAATACAAGCTAACCACACCTTATTAATCTTAGTATTCAAATACAAAAATGGGCGCTTAAAGCACCCATTTTTGATTAACATCAATGATAATTAAACGTCTAAGTTTGCCACATTTAATGCATTAGTTTCGATGAACTCACGACGAGGCTCAACTTGATCACCCATTAAGCAAGTAAATAGCTGATCTGCTGCAACCGCATCCTCAATGGTCACGCGCAACATACGACGAGATTCAGGATCCATGGTGGTTTCCCATAACTGCTCAGGGTTCATCTCACCCAGTCCTTTGTATCGTTGAATATAAAGGCCACGCTTAGCTTCACTCATGGTCCAATCTAACGCTTCTAAGAAGCTTTCAACTTCTTTAACACGATCACCACGTTGCACATAACCACCCTCTTCAATCATGCCATCTAACGCAGCACCAAGCTTGGCGATACGCTGATAATCAGTAGAAGTAAAGAAGTCATAACTAAATAGATAGTTAGTATCAATACCATGCTTACGAATAGTAATACTTGGAATATAAACCTGACGTTCTGGATCCAGTACGACTTCAGAAGAGTAGATAATCCCACTTGCTTCACGCTCAACTAGGTTAGCAACCAATGCCTCAGCCCAAGTTTTCATTGCACCTTCGTTAGCTAACATTTCTGTCGTCACTTCTGGGTGATAGAGCATGCGATCAGTAATATTAGTCGGGAATCGCTTCTCTAAACGACTAATGATTCTTTCCACTTCACGATACTGTCCCACTAAACGCTCGAGGGGCTCACCACTCATACCAGGGGCACCTTGGCTTGGGTATACGTGTGTATTATCCAATGCCTGAGTTGTGAGGTATTCAGTTAACGCTAACTCATCTTTTAAATACTGCTCTTGCTTGCCCTTTTTCACTTTATATAACGGTGGTTGTGCAATATATACATAACCGCGTTCAATAAGCTCTGGCATTTGACGGAAGAAGAAGGTCAACAGCAAGGTACGAATATGCGAGCCGTCGACGTCAGCATCGGTCATGATAACGATATTATGATAACGAGTTTTGTCAGGGTTGTACTCATCACGGCCAATACCACAACCCAATGCAGTAATTAAGGTTGCCACTTCTTGCGATGATAGCATCTTGTCAAAACGCGCTTTTTCTACGTTAAGAATTTTACCTTTCAGCGGAAGAATAGCTTGGTTTTTACGGTTACGTCCCTGCTTGGCTGATCCGCCAGCAGAGTCCCCTTCCACTATGTATATTTCAGAAAGTCCTGGGTCTTTCTCTTGGCAATCTGCAAGCTTACCTGGCAAGCCGCCTAAATCTAATGCGCCTTTACGACGAGTCATTTCACGGGCTTTACGTGCCGCTTCACGAGCACGTGCAGCATCAACAATTTTACCAACAATTAATTTTGCATCAGCAGGGTTTTCTAATAGGTAATCATTTAACTGCTCACCCATAGTTTGCTCAACCGCACCTTTCACTTCACTTGAAACCAGTTTGTCTTTGGTTTGTGAGCTAAATTTAGGATCAGGAACTTTTACTGAAATAACAGCGGTTAAACCTTCACGCGCATCATCACCCGTTGCGTTGGTTTTACCTTTTTTATTGAAGCCTTCACGCTCCATGTAATTATTTAGGTTACGTGTTAATGCACCACGGAAACCGGCTAAGTGAGTACCGCCATCACGCTGAGGAATATTGTTAGTAAAACAGAAAATATTTTCTTGATAACCATCATTCCACTGCATAGCCACTTCAACGGTAATACCGTCTTCACGCTCTTGAGAAAAGTGGAATACATCTTTATTGATAGGAGTCTTATTACGGTTCAAGTAATTAACAAAAGCGCTAATACCACCTTCGTATTTAAAAAACTCATCACGGTCATCGCGCTCATCAACCAAGCGGATACCCACTCCTGAATTCAAGAATGATAATTCACGAACACGTTTTGCTAAGATGTCAAAATGAAAAAGCACATCAGAGAAGGTTTCTTTGCTTGGCCAAAAACGAATAGCTGTACCAGTTTTGTCTGACTCACCTACAGGGGTAATTGGTGAATCCGGAACGCCCATAGTATAAAACTGCTCATAGACTTTACCATTACGACGAATGGTCATTTGTAGCTTTTCGGATAATGCGTTTACAACCGATACACCCACACCGTGTAAGCCGCCAGATACTTTATAAGAGTTATCGTCAAACTTACCACCAGCATGCAGTACCGTCATGATAACTTCGGCAGCAGAAACCCCTTCTTCTTCGTGAACCTCTACAGGAATACCACGGCCATCATCTTGCACTGATACAGAGCCGTCAGAATGAATAATGATAGTAATCTCACTACAGTGACCTGCTAAGGCTTCATCGATAGAGTTATCGACCACTTCGAATACCATGTGATGAAGACCTGTACCATCATCGGTATCACCAATATACATACCAGGGCGCTTACGGACCGCATCAAGACCTTTTAAAACCTTAATACTCGAAGAATCGTAACTATTCTCTGACATATTTCTCTCTCGTTGTTATTCAATAACCGTTACTTGCCCATGTTCCACATGAAACATCCTGTCGGGAGGGCTTAATAACGAATCGACTATTGCTGCAGGATCGATTGCGGTGACAAAAATTTGCGCGCCGGTTTCGGTTAACTGTTTCAACAATAGCTGCCTATGCTGTGCATCCAACTCTGACGGTAAATCATCGACTAAATAAATACTGTTTTTATTTAGCTGTTGTTTGAGCAACTTTCCCTGTGCAATACGCAGTGCACAGACTAATAATTTTAACTGACCCCGTGATAACGCATCCTGCGCCGGCAAACTGCCCACACGTAATCGTAAATCCGCTTTATGCGGGCCGCTTACCGTGTGTCCGGTGGCTAAATCTCGTGGATATTGGTTTTCGAGTAATTGCGAAAAATCCGTTTTGCTATCCCATCCTCGGGTAAAAGAAACGTTAATATCAACCTGAGGTAAAAACTCGCTTATTATACCCTTTAGTAGCGCATTTAACGAGTCTACATAGTGATTTCGTATCAGGGTAACTTGCTCAGCATACCGTACCAATTCTTTATCCCAAAACTGTATTTGAGAATAGCTTGCTTGATTTCTAAGAAGCTGATTTCGTTGTTTTAAAATACGCCTGGTATTCATCCAAGCTTGATAGAATTGTGGGTCAGAATGAAATGCTCCCCAATCAACAAATTGCCTTCTGGCTTTTGGCCCTTCAAACAATAAGGCAAAACTTTCAGGGGTAATGACTTGAATGGGCAATGCTTCAGCCAAAATAGATAATTTTTTGACTTTATCACCGTTAATTTTAACTTCAATGTCGCCACTACGATGACGACGTAAACCTATTTTTGTTTGCTCTTCTCCATCTAAAAGCTGAGCAAATAAAGTTAAATTATCGGCATCGGTATTGATCACTCGCTGAGATAAGTGGCTACGAAAAGATCGCCCCATACCTAAAAAGAAAATAGCTTCTAAAATACTGGTTTTGCCACTGCCATTTTGGCCATAAATTAAATTAAGCCCACCGCCTGTGCTGAGATTAGCTGACAGAATATTTCGAAATGAGCTAATGGTTATACGACGAAGACTCATGTAGACCTATGGTTAGATGACAACAATACACTGACAAAGACAAAGAAGGAGCATTAAAGCTCCTTCTAAACAGACTAACATAAAGCTGCTATAGACGCATTGGCATCACAACATACATTGAATCTTCTTCTTTGTGGTTTTCAATTAACGCACTGGAATTACCATCAATAAGCGTAATACGAACATCATCACTGGCTAAGTTATTAAGTACATCTAATAGGTAGCTCACATTAAAACCTATTTCTAGGTTATCGGAGTTGTAATCTACATCGATAATTTCTTCTGCTTCTTCTTGTTCAGGATTATTGGCTGTAATTCTCAATAACCCCGGTTCAAGCTGAATGCGCACACCACGGAACTTTTCATTAGATAAAATAGAAGCACGGGTTAATGCTTGCTTCAACTGGTTACGGCTGGCGATAACCACTTTATCACCGCCTTTGGGTAATACTCGGCGATAATCAGGGAAACGGCCATCAACCAACTTACTAGTAAAAACCGCATTGGCAGTGATAGCACGAATCGCATTATCACCTATGCTAATAGTGATATCTTGATCATCGCTGTCCAATAGACGCGACATTTCAACTACCCCTTTACGCGGTACAATCACTTGCTTTTCGGGTAAGGTTTGCTCAACTTGACGATGACTTAACGCAAGACGGTGACCATCTGTTGCAATGGCTCGCAACATATTAGCCTCTGTTTCAAATAACAAACCATTTAAGTAATAGCGAACGTCTTGGTTAGCCATTGAAAACTGGGTGCTATCAATAATCGACTTAAGCACACCTTGCTTAAGGCTAAACTCAATATCAGCGTGAAAGGCTTCAACGTTAGGGTAATCTTCAGCAGGTAGAGTAGCTAATGAAAAACGGCTACGGCCAGAACGCAATAACCATTTGTTATCTTGTTGTTCAATGTGCAGCTCAGACGAGTCGGGTAAAGACTTCACAATATCTAATAACTTTTTTGCGGGCACAGTTGTGCGACCAGTTATGATGTCGCCATGAATAGCGGCTTGGCCAACCAATTCCACTTCCAAATCGGTACCGGTTAAACGAAGTAAGTCTTCACTAACTTCTATCAACAAATTAGCAAGAATGGGTAAATTATGTCTACGCTCAACAGCACCACAAACTAATTGTAATGGTTTTAACAGCGCATCCCTATCTATTGAAAATTTCATTGTGTCCGTATTCCCTGAATTAAGAAGAAAGCGTTCTAATTAAGTTAGCATAATCTTCTTTAATATCATGACTCTCTTCACGAAGCTGTGCAATTTTACGACAAGCATGCAGCACGGTAGTGTGGTCACGACCACCAAATGCATCACCAATTTCAGGTAAGCTTTGGTTTGTTAGTTCTTTAGATAACGCCATCGCAACTTGTCTTGGTCTAGCCACACTGCGCGAACGACGTTTTGACAGCATATCTGCCATTTTAATTTTGTAGTATTCAGCCACTGTTTTCTGAATATTATCTATAGTGACTAATTTTTCTTGAAGTGCCAATAGATCACGCAATGCTTCACGAACAAAATCAATCGTAATCGGTCTACCTGTAAAGTTAGCATTAGCGATAACACGATTTAATGCACCTTCTAACTCACGTACGTTAGAACGTAAACGCTTAGCAATAAAGAAAGCAACTTCATCAGGCAAGTTAATACCACTCTCTTGAGCTTTACGCATTAAAATCGCGACACGGGTTTCTAACTCTGGTGGCTCAATCGCCACAGTTAACCCCCAGCCAAAACGAGATTTTAAGCGATCCTCTACCCCGTCGATCTCTTTTGGATAACGGTCTGAAGTTAAGATGATCTGATGATTGCCTTCTAGTAAAGCATTAAAGGTATGAAAAAATTCTTCTTGAGAGCGATCTTTATTAGCAAAAAATTGAATATCATCAATGAACAAAGCATCAACACTGCGATAATAGCGCTTGAACTCTTCAATCGCGTTATTTTGCAGTGCTTTAACCATATCCTGTACAAAACGCTCGGAATGCATATAAACCACTTTGGCATTCGGGTTATTTTTAATAATCCCATTGCCAACTGCGTGTAATAAATGGGTTTTACCTAACCCCGTACCACCGTATAAAAAAAGCGGGTTATAAGCGCCACCAGGATTTTCAGCCACTTGAAGTGCAGCTGCCTTACCTAATTGGTTTGACTTACCTTCAACAAAGTTATCAAACTGATAGGTAGGATTAATATTACTGCGATGATTAGCATTAGCGGCAGGTTCAGCTTGAGTATTAAAACTGGTACCAACTCGCGCCTTAGTTTGTTGGCCTACAGGCTTTGAATAAACGGGTGCGGTAACAACCGGTGTTTGGCGAGCAGATGGGCGACTACCAATATCAAAGCGTAATTTAGGGGCATTACTACCCATTTGCTCAGTAAAAAACTGATTGATAATATTGATGTATTTATCGCGAACCCAATCAAGCACAAAACGATTTGGTGCATACAATACTAATGTATCACCATCCATTTCAGCTTGTAACGGACGGATCCACATACTGAACTGCTGAGCGGATAACTCATCTTGCAGTCTGCCGATACATTGTTGCCAAAGTGAAACCGCCAC